>JASFVZ010000109.1:0-6716 GCA_050049565.1 Chromatiaceae bacterium
CGGGCAACTCGATCACGTCATCGGCCTGCTCGATTGCCGCGGAGAAGAAATCGTCGCTGCTGAACACCTCTGTGATAGCCGCGCGCTCGCCGCCTTCGACGAGGACCTTGACCGTGCCGTCGGGCAATTTCAGCAACTGCAGGATGCTGGCAAGGGTACCGATGTCGTACATATCGGCCGGTTGCGGGTCATCGACGTCGGCACTCTTCTGCGCTACCAGCAGGATCTGCTTGTTGTCGGACATGGCAGCATCAAGCGCCTTGATCGATTTCTCACGGCCGACGAATAGCGGGATGACCATGTGGGGGTACACCACGACGTCGCGCAGCGGCAGAACAGGCAGTGCACCTGACTGCTCACCGAATGGAGTTCCTGACGTGTCTTCCTGGCCCATTATTTCCTCCGGCGCCGCGCAGGGCGGTCAGTTTGAGCAGCGGGAGGGGTGATCCCGGTACCCTTTCGAGCGATATCCGTGAAAGTGCGGCCTCAGTGGCAAGAATTCAACCGGCATATTGCTGCGTTAACTCGGCGGACGCCGAAATGAGAAGGCCGCCAATGAGCGGCGGCCTGCGGAGGGTGGAGTGCGGCAGCGTCAGTCCGAGGCCGCCAGCTGCCGGGGCTCTCCGCCGCCGAATATGATGTACGGGGCCGACTCGCCATTGATCACGCCCTCGTCGATAACGACTTTATTGACTTCGTCGAGCGACGGCAGGTCGTACATGGTGTCGAGCAGCACGTGCTCCAAGATGGTGCGTAATCCACGCGCGCCGGTCTTGCGCTCCATGGCCTTGCGCGCAATCGCCCGCAGCGCGTCCTCCCGGACCTCCAGCTCCGCCCCTTCCATCTCGAACAGCCGCTGGTACTGTTTAATCAGGGCGTTCCGCGGCTCGGTCAGAATCTTGACCAACGCATCCTCGTCCAGTTCTTCGAGCGTCGCCACGACCGGCAGGCGTCCGACGAACTCCGGGATCAGGCCGTAGTGAATGAGATCTTCCGGCTCCACGTTGACCAGGATCTCGCCTACCGAACGGCGGTCGTCCTTGCTGTGTACCTCCGCCGAGAAGCCGATGCCACCCTTTTCGGAGCGCTCCCGGATCACCTTGTCGAGGCCGGCAAAGGCCCCGCCGACGATGAACAGCACGTTGGAGGTGTCGACCTGCAGGAACTCCTGCTGCGGGTGCTTGCGGCCGCCTTGCGGCGGTACGGAGGCGACGGTACCCTCGATCAGCTTGAGCAGGGCCTGCTGGACACCCTCGCCGGACACGTCGCGCGTTATCGACGGGTTGTCCGACTTGCGTGAGATCTTGTCGATCTCATCGATATAAACGATACCCGTCTGTGCCTTCTCGACGTCGTAGTCGCATTTCTGCAGCAGCTTCTGGATGATGTTCTCGACGTCTTCCCCGACGTAACCGGCCTCGGTGAGGGTCGTGGCATCGGCGATCGTGAAGGGGACATTGAGCAGGCGTGCCAGCGTCTCAGCGAGCAGGGTCTTGCCCGAGCCGGTCGGCCCGATCAGCAAGATGTTGCTCTTGGCGATCTCGACCTCGTCCTTCCTGCTTTTCGCCTCCAGTCGCTTGTAGTGGTTGTAAACCGCGACCGAAAGCACTTTTTTGGCACGTGTCTGGCCGATCACGTACGAGTCCAGTGTGGAATTGATTTCCTGCGGAATCGGCAGCTTGTCGGACGACTCGCCGACGCTCTCCTGCATTTCCTCGCGGATTATGTCGTTGCAGAGTTCAACGCATTCGTCGCAGATAAACACGGAAGGGCCGGCAATGAGCTTTCGGACCTCATGCTGGCTCTTACCGCAGAACGAGCAGTACAGCAGTTTGCCGTCCTCGCTCTTGCCGTGCTTTTTGTCGTCGCTCATCGATTTCCACCTGTCGCCAGAGCCGACCGGGCAAACGGACGGCGGCATCCACACTCCGATGCCATCATAATATCCGAATAACCCCGGATAACAAGCCACGCCTGGGGCGTGGCAATCGGTGGGATCAGGCCTCCTGGGCCGGGCGCTCTTTGAGCACTTCGTCGATCAGGCCGTACTCGACGGACTGCTCTGCGCTCATGAAGTTGTCCCGGTCGGTATCCCGCGAGATGACGTCGAGCTCGCGACCCGTGTGCTTTGCGAGAATCGCGTTCAGGCGCTCGCGAATCAGGAGGATTTCCCTGGCGTGGATCTCGATGTCGGTCGCCTGACCCTGGAAGCCACCGAGCGGTTGATGAATCATCACCCGCGAATGCGGCAATGCATAACGCTTGCCTTTCTCCCCCCCGGCCAGCAGGATCGCGCCCATACTGGCCGCCTGTCCGATGCACATGGTGGTTACGTGCGGACGGATGAACTGCATGGTGTCGTAGATCGCCAGCCCGGCCGTCACAGAGCCGCCCGGCGAGTTGATATAAAAATGGATGTCCTTGTCGGGATTCTCGGATTCCAGAAACAGCAGCTGCGCGACGATCAGATTCGCCATGTGGTCCTCGACCGGGCCGACGCAGAAGATCACGCGCTCCTTCAGGAGCCGTGAATAGATGTCGTACGCCCGCTCGCCCCGAGCACTCTGCTCGACGACCATTGGGACCAGACCGAGATTTTGCGGTTGCAATGGGTTCATATCGCCTCTTTACGCGAACACCTTCGATTATCGGACGCTAGCCGTGCCGCACGCGGCAGACAAGCCCAGGCTACTCCTTGTTATCCATCAGGTCGGCGAACGACTGGTCGTCGTCCTGCAGCTGCACCTGGTCCAGCACCCAGTCGACCACCTGGTTTTCCAAAACCACGTTCTCGACACCGGCGCGCGCGGTATTGTCCCGCATGTAGTAGTCGATGACCTCCTGCGGATCCTCGTACGACTCGGCGGCTTCGGCGATCGTCTCGCGGACCTTGTCCTGATCGACCGTCAGCTCCTGAGTCTTGATGATCTCGCCGACCAGCAGTCCGAGGTGGACCCGACGAGTTGCCTGTGATTCGAACATCGAGGCAGGCAGGTCCACCGACGAGCTCTGCCCGTGCTGCTTCATCTCCTGCAGCATCTGCTGCTTCATGCGCTCGGCTTCCTGGGCAACCATCGCCTGTGGAATGTCCACCGGGTTCTTCTCGACCAGCAGGTCCATCACCCGGTCCTTGGTGATGCCCCGGATCTTCTGTTTAAGCTCGTGCGCCATGTTCTTCGACACGTCGGCGCGCAGGCTCTCGGTCGTTCCATCCTCAATCCCGAACGCCTTCACGAAGTCTTCGTCGACGTCCGGCAGGCTGGGTTCGGAAACCCGCAGGACCTCCACTTCGAAGACCGCGTCTTTGCCCGCGAGATGCGTCGCACGGTAGTCCTCGGGGAAGGTGACTTCGAGCGTTCTCTCGTCACCGGCCGAGGCACCCAGCAACCCGGATTCGAATCCCTCGATCATCGCGTTCGAGCCCAGCACCAGCGGTACGTCCTCGGCCGTTCCGCCTTCGAAGATCTCGCCGTCGATCATCCCTTTGAAATTCATATGGACGGTATCGCCGTCCTGTGCCGCGCGTTCGACATCGGTCCACTTCATGCGCTGGTTGCGCAGCTTGTCGATCATCTCGTCGATGTCCTGTTCGGTCACCTCCGCCTGCGGCCGGGCGATGGTTTCGCCGCTGAGATCGGCGAGTTGGATCTCCGGCAGCACCTCGAAGATCGCGGTGTAGCCGAGACCGCCCTTTTCGGCCGCCTCACGCAGCTCGACCTTCGGCTCGCCCGCCGGCATCAGCTTTTCCTGGCTGGCCGCCTCGTACAGCGTCTCCTGGATCAGGTTGCCGTAGGTCTCCTGGCGGACCTGGTCGCCGAACCGTTGTTTGATGGTGCGCATCGGGACCTTTCCCGGCCGGAATCCATCAAGGCGGACGTGCCGGGCCAGATCCTTTAACTTCTTGTCCATCTCGGCATTGACGCGCTCGGCTGGCAGATCGACCAGCAGGCGGCGTTCCAGGCCCTCGCCTGACTCAACAGAAACTTGCATCCAACTCTCTCCGGCAGTCGTGGCTGCCTCTTGTCTGTGGTGGGTCAAAATCCGGATCGGCGCACCCGCAGGACACGCATTCTTCGCAGGCGCTTGGTGCGAAAGGAGAGACTCGAACTCTCACGGGTTGCCCCACTGGAACCTAAATCCAGCGCGTCTACCAGTTCCGCCACTTTCGCCGAATCGTTGCGAATCGCGCAGTATAGCCAAACCGCCGCGCCCCCGAAACAACCCTGCAGTGGCCGAAAACCGACCGCCGGGGCGGTCTCACCCCGTCGTCTCGGCCAGCCCGGTTATCTCCCCGTTCTTCGTCGCGAGGCTGTCGCGACGCTACGGTGATGGTTCAGACCCGTCGAGGGAGGGGTGACGGCGGAGTCGACACGCGGTCAGACCGGCGGGAGCGACTGCGCCCGTCACGGTGATTGGATCGGTGGCCAGGTTGTGAACACGCCACTGGTTAAAGACCGGTGGCTTCGGGTTACGACGGGAAGCCAAATCGGTCGGCCTTACGGCCGAGGGCTGTTGCTAGGTCAGGCTGTGCCTGACAAAGGAACCGCCGGCGCCCCGACCCGATCGAAAGAACGAACGGGAACCCCGAGCGCGTACACCGGACCTGCCCGCCGCCTAATGGCCCGGGGGGTTAACGGATCCCCCAGCGTGGATTCTTGACCATCGAGACAAGGACTCGCGCGTGGCTGGTTTTCAGATGACCTTCGAGTAGCGGGCGGGCTGGCCCTCGCCACCGAGGTAGCGGTCGAACACCATGCAGACGTTGCGTATCAGCAGGCGCCCTACCGGCAGCACCTCGATCCCGTCGGCGTCGAGTCGCACCAGGCCGTCCTCGACCATCGGACCGAGGCGCTCGAGCTCCGTGGCGAAGTACTCATCGAACCCGATACCCCAGTCGCGCTCGATCGCGGCAGGGTCGAGAGCGAAGTTACAGATCAGGCGGGTGATGACGTCGCGGCGCAACCGGTCATCGTCGGATAAGGCGACGCCACGAAATACCGCCAGTTCGCCGGCGTCGATACTTGCATAGTAGGTATCCAGGTCGCGGGCATTTTGCGCATAGGTGTCACCGACCATCCCGATCGATGTCACCCCCAGGGCGACCAGATCGCAGTGCGCATGGGTCGAGTAGCCCTGGAAATTCCGGTACAGCTCGCCATTGCGCTGTGCGACCGCCAACTCGTCGTCGGGCTTCGCGAAGTGATCCATGCCGATGTAGACATAGCCGGCCTGCTCGAGTCGCTCGCCGACGCGGCGCAGGATCTCCAGCTTCTGGTCCGGCGTCGGCAGATCCTCGGCATTGATCCGCCGCTGCGGTTTGAAGCGCTCCGGCAGGTGCGCATAGTTGAACACCGACAAGCGGTCCGGTGAGGCTTCTATCACCCGGTCGAGCGTGGTCAGGAACGAGTCGGGCGTCTGGAACGGCAGACCGTAGATCAGGTCCATGCTGATCGACCGGAATCCCTCGCGTCTCGCCGACGCCAGTACCCCGAACGTCTGCTCGGCGCTCTGCAGTCGGTTGACCGCACGCTGCACGTTGGGATCCAGATCCTGCAGACCGAGACTCATGCGGTTGAAACCGATCTCGCGCAACAGTCCGATCGTCTCCTCGCCGACCTCGCGCGGATCGATCTCGATCGAGTATTCACCGGTGTCGTCATCGAGCAGCCGGAAGTTTCGACCGGTCTGGGCCATCAACTCACGCATCTGCGGACCGCTGAGGAAGGTCGGCGTGCCGCCGCCCCAATGCAGTTGTTCGACCGGACGGTCCGCGTCGAACAGCGCCGACTGCATGGCCAGTTCACGGTAGACGCGGTCGAGGTAGGGCTGGGCCTTGGTGCGGTCCTTGGTGGCGATCTTGTTGCAGGCACAATAGAAGCAGACGGTGTCGCAGAACGGGATATGGAAGTACAGCGACAAAGGCCGCCCGGCGGCGTTGCTCTGTCGCGCCGCTTCCGCGTATTCGGCCGGGCCGAAGCCATCGTGAAACTGCACCGCGGTCGGATAGGACGTGTAACGCGGGCCCGATTGGTCATACCGCGCGATCAGTTCGCGGTCGAGGACAAGTGTCTGTTCCATCCCGGCATTCTAGATCACTTGTCGCGCAGCGGCATGATGCGCGTCAAAAACTCTGGCAGCCGGGATCAGGCGCCGGCGTCGAACAAGTCCTGGTAGTCGACAAGCTGCTCGGCAGTGAGCAGGAACACCCCGTCGCCGCCCTGCTCGAAATCCAGCCACAGAAACGGGACCGCCGGATAGCGTTCGAGCAGCAGGTCGGCACTTGCACCAACCTCGACCACCAGTACGCCGCCCGGCCGCAGGTGGTCCGCTGCCTCCTCCAGGATCCGCGAAACGACAGCCATTCCGTCCTCTCCGGCCTCCAGCGCGAGTTCGGGTTCATGCCGATACTCACGTGGCAGCCCCGCCATCTCGGCCGAGCTGACATAGGGGGGATTGCTGACGATGAGGTCGTATCGTTCACCCGCGAGGCTGCCGAAGACGTCGCTGCAGACCGTCCTTACCCGGTCCTCGAGCGCGTGCCGCTCGACATTGCGCAACGCGACCTCCAGCGCCGCATCGGAGATGTCGGCGAGGTCGACCAGGGCATTCGGAAAGGCGAACGCGCAGGCGATCCCGATGCAACCGCTCCCGCAACACAGATCAAGCACGCTGGTGGCCTGATCGCTGTCCAGCCAGGGTGCAAAGCCCTCCGCGAT
>JASFVZ010000110.1:0-6689 GCA_050049565.1 Chromatiaceae bacterium
GTTGTTCCCGCTGCTGGTCGTGATGCTGTTGGCGTGGCTGTGGCTCGACAGCTCGCGTGCCCGTGAATTCGCCAACGTGCTGGCGCAGCGCTACTGCAATAATCGCGGCATGCAGTTCCTCGATCAGACCGTCGCGCTTTGTCGCGTCGGACTACGCTGGACATCGAGCGGCCTGCGTATCCGGCGGATGTTCCGCTTCGATTTCAGTCTCGAGGGCGCCGGACGTCACACCGGTTATGTGCTGATGCTCGGCGCGCAGCTGGAGGCGATCGACGACGGCCTGCCGAGGGACGACGAGCCCGAGGCCGCAACCCCGCCGATCGTCCCGACCGATGATGACCCCAAGGTCGTGCCGTTCCGTCGCCGCGACCGTTGAGGGCCGGCCGACGCGCGCTACTTGACCACCTTGAGGGACGGCTTGCCGGCCGGCGGTGGCGTGTCGGGATCCGGCGGCGAATCGTCGTCCGTCGTCTCGTCCGGAAACAACATGCCCTTGCCGTTCTCCCGCGCGTAGACACCGAGTACCGCGGCCGGTGGCAGGGCGATGGTGAAGGCTGAGCCGCCGAATCTCGCCTCGAACGCGATGCTGTCGTTACCGAGCTCGAGCCCTCGTACGGCGGTCGGGCTGACGTTCAGGACGATCCGGCCGTCTTCGACGTACTGCGCCGGTACCTGGACATCGGCGCGCTCGGCATCGACCAGCAGATAGGGCGTCAGGCCGTTGTCGACCAGCCAGTCGTAGAGGGCGCGGATCAGGTAGGGCCGGTTCGAGGTCATCGCGGAAGTCGTAGACTCAGCGGCGCATCTCGCGTTCCTGCTCGGTCAGGCTGGCGATGAAGCCATTGCGCGTGAACAGGCTGCCGGCATAGATGTTGACCTGTTTCTCTGCTTCGCCGGCCAGTTCGACGCCGAGCATCGGCAGGCGCCAGAGCAGCGGCGCGATACTCGCGTCGACCAGCGAAAACTCGTCACTCATGAAGAACGGCTTGTGTGCAAACACCGGCGCAGCGGCAGTCAGGGCCTCGCGCAGCTCTTTCCGGGCCTTGGTCGCGGCCTTGCCGCCGGTCAGGATCTGGTCGACCAGGCCGTACCAGTCGTGTTCGACCCGAAACATGTAGAGCCGGGTGCTCGCACGCGACACAGGATCCACCGGCAGCAGCGGCGGATGCGGAAACCGCTCGTCGAGGTACTCGCAGATGATGCGCGAGTCATACAGGGCAAGGTCCCGGTCGACCAGGGTCGGCACCGTGCCGTAGGGATTCAGGTCCATGACGTCGTCGGGCAGGCTCAACGGGTCGACGTCGACGATCTCGCAGCTGACGTTCTTCTCCGACAGGACCATGCGCACCCGGTGGCTGTGTAGACTCTGCGGATCGGAAAACAGGGTCATCACGGAACGACGGGGGGCGACGGCGGTCATCAACGGCTTCTCCGGCAACTGTGGCGAATTGGGGCGGGGGGACGTAAAAAAGGCGCATAGTGTATCAGACTATGCGCCTTTCATTGCTGCCGACCGGATACCGTCGGTCATCAACGGAATGGCTAGTGGACGTCTTTCCACCACTCCTTCTTCATCAGATATGCAAGGACGGTGAACACCACCAGGAACAGCATGACCCAGACGCCGATACGCTGCCGCTCCATCTTCACCGGTTCGGAGAGATAGGTCAGGTAGGTAGCGATATCGCGCGCGACCTGATCGTACTCTGCCGGGGTCAGCTTGCCGGGCTGGACCAACTCAAGCCGGTCCACGACCCGCTCCAGCTGGTAATTGGGGTTGCCCTGCTGATCGATGAAGGCCACAGCCTCGGCCTCGGTGTCGAAGGCCTCGACCGTGTGCCCGTCTTCGCGGACCTCGAAGCGGTAGACCGGGTCCTGGATCCCCTGCAGATCCCACAGCACATGCGGCATACCGACGTTGGCGAACACCGTGTTGTTGACCCCGAGCGGGCGTGACGGATCGGTATAGAACCCCTTCATATAGGTGTAGATCCAGTCTGCCCCACCGGGCTTGATCCGGGCCGTCAGAGTCAGATCCGGTGGAGCGGCACCAAACCATTTCGCCGAATCCTGCTCCGGCATCGCTATCGTCATCAGATCGCCGACCTTCTTGTCGTCGGCGAACATCAGGTTGTCCTCGATCTCGTCCTCGGTCAGGCCGACCTTGGTCATCTGCTTGTAACGGACATACTGCGTCGAATGGCAACCCATGCAGTAGTTGACAACGTACTTGGCGCCGCGCTGGATCGACTCATGGTTGTTCAGGTCGATGTTCGCCGACTCGAGCTCGACCGCTGGCCCGCCGGCCGTCATACCGGTAAGCGGGGTCAACGCGAGTGCAAAAGCAACAAAGAGCTTTCTCATGCCGTCACCCTCTCCGGTACTGGCTTGGTACTACCGAGCTTGCTGTAGATCGGCATCAGCAGGAAGAACGCGAAATACAGCCCGGTGAAGATCTGCGCCAGGAGCGTGTGCAGCGGCGTCGAAGGCTGCAGCCCCAACCATGCCAGGACAACGAACGTCACGGCAAAGATCGCGATCGCGGCCTTGAAGATGCCGCTCTTGTAGCGGATCGACTTGACCGGGCTGCGGTCGAGCCACGGCACGAAGAACAGCACGATGATCGCGCCGAACATCACCAGCACGCCGGGAAAAGCCGAGCCGGCTATCGGCGGGACGGCTCGGAGCATGGCGTAGAAGGGCGTGAAGTACCACACCGGCGCGATGTGCTCCGGGGTCTTCAGCGGGTTGGCCGGTTCGAAGTTTGGCGGCTCGAGGAACAGACCGCCGAAGTCCGGCGCAAAGAACACAATCCCGAGGAAGAAGATCAGGAAGACGCCGAGACCGACGGTGTCTTTCACCGTGTAATAGGGATGGAACGGGATACCGTCCTTCGGGATACCGTTCTCGTCCTTGTTCTCCTTGATCTCAATACCGTCCGGGTTGTTCGAGCCGACCTTGTGCAACGCCACGATGTGCACAAATACCAGTGCCGCGAGCACGAACGGCAGCAGGAAGTGCAGCGCGAAGAAACGGTTCAGGGTCGCGTCCGAGATGACATAATCGCCACGGATCCAGATCGACAGCGGTTCACCGATCCCAAACGGGAAGGCCGCGAACAGATTGACGATGACCTGGGCACCCCAGTAGGACATCTGTCCCCACGGCAGCAGGTAACCGAAGAACGCAGTCGCCATCATGGCGACGTAAATCAGCACGCCAATGATCCATAGCAGCTCACGCGGCTTCCGGTAAGACCCGTAGATCAGCCCGCGGAACATATGGAGGTAGACCACGACGAAGAAGGCCGAGGCCCCGGTCGAATGCAGGTAGCGCAACAGCCAGCCGTAGTCCACGTCGCGCATGATGTACTCGACCGACGCGAAGGCCTCGGTCGCGGACGGTTTGTACAGCATCGCCAGCCAGACCCCGGTCACGATCTGGTTGATCAGCACCAGCATCGCCAGCGACCCAAAGAAATACCAGAAATTCATGTTTTTTGGCGCGTAGTACTGCGCCAGGTGCTCGTTCCAGACCTTTGTGGCCGGGAAGCGATCGTCGATCCAGGTCATCAAGCTCATACGGATTCTCCATCGACACCGATAAGGATCAGGTCCTCGGACAGATACTTATGCGGTGGAACTACGAGGTTGGTCGGGGCAGGCACCCCGCTGTAGACACGACCGGCCAGGTCGAAGAACGAGCCATGGCAAGGGCAGAAAAAACCGCCTTTCCAGTCAGGTCCCAGATCGGCGGGTGCGATCTCGGGCCGGTAGGTCGGGGAACAACCGAGGTGCGTGCAGATGCCGACCAGCACGCCGTATTCCGGCTTGATGGAGCGAGTCTCGTTCTGGGCATACGGCGGCTGCTGTGACGCCACCTCAGAGTTCGGGTCGGCCAGTTTGTCCGTCATGCCCGCGAGGTCAGCGACGTTCTGCTCGGTGCGTCTGACCACCCAGACGACCTTGCCTCGCCAGCTGACCCGGAGCAGACCGCCCGGCTCGAGCTTGCTGATGTCGGCCTCTTCCGGAGCGCCGAGGGCCTTGGCCCGCTCGGAGGGGTTCCAGGAACCCAGGAATGGAACGGCCGCGAAGCCGACACCGATGGCGCCGACTACTGCGGTCGAGGCCGTTAAGAAGCGACGCTTCTTCAGGTCTACGCCGTCTGAACTCATCTGATAAGACTCCAAATTTCCCGCAGGTGAATGGGAAAAAGGGCAAGGAATCGCCCGTATCTGAGAATATGCTTATTTTCCCGAAACGACCGCGGATTCTCCATTACCGGTACTACTCGGTCAAGGATTCGCCTATAGAGACAGGCCGAAAAACGCCAAGATCCTGATCGAGATCAGGTCAATCAGGCCGGGTTGTCGAGGTTGATGAAGACGTGCCCGATTCCGAAGCGATCGGCGATCTCCTGGCCGAGCGCCTGGACGCCATAGCGCTCGGTCGCGTGATGGCCGGCACCGAAGTAACAGATTCCGAGTTCGTTGGCCTGGTGCAAGGTCTGTTCGGATATCTCGCCGCTGATGAAGGCGTCACAGCCGTGCGCCGCCGCCTGTTCGATCATCCCCTGGGCCGCACCGGTGCACCAGCCGATCTTGCGCAGCGGCTTTTCCGGCCCGACCACGATCGGGGGTCGCCCCAGGACCTGCGCAAGCCGCGCCGCCAGCTGCCCGACCTCGAGCGCCGGTTCGATCGCGACACCCCAAACCAGATCCGACAGTGGCGCACCCTGCTGGAAGCCGAGCTGCAGACCGAGCTGCCGGTTGTTGCCGAGTTCCGGATGGGCATCGAGCGGCAGATGATAGGCCAGCAGGCTGATTTCATGCTCAAGCAAAGCCCTCAGCCGGCGTGCCTTCATGCCTACAACCGTCGGCGACTCGCCACGCCAGAAGTAGCCATGGTGCACCAGCAGCATGTCCGCCTGTGCCGCGACCGCGGCATCGACCAGCGCCTGGCTCGCGGTCACGCCGCTGACCAGCTTGTCAACGGCCGCCCGGCCCTCGACCTGCAGACCGTTGGGGCAATAGTCGTCGAATGCCGCGGCATCGAGCCGCTGCTCACAGAAGTCCACGATTGCGTCACGTTCGGCCATTCATGCGAACCCGGGTGGTTGATCGGCGCCGACCATGATGCCCTTTGGCCAGCCTGTGGTACCAGTCGGGCGGGGACGCCATACCGGCTGGACTTGCGTGTGCTTGATGCTTGCCGCAATCATGCGGAGGTCTTTCACCACCGCTCATCGACGCGCATGAAGCTGTACCGCGCTTTCAGTTTTCTCTTCACGTCCGTTGCCACCGGCCTCGCGGCGGCCTTCATCGTGCTTCTGCTGCGACCCGACCTGGTCGGACAGGGTGGCTCAGACACCGTCGATCAGCGCCCGCTGGTGCTCGAACGCGCCAGCGGACCCGTTTCCTATGCCGCCGCAGTGGAGCGGGCGGCACCGGCAGTCGTGAATGTCTTTGCGACCAAAGTGACCCGCGAGACGCCCCACCCGCTGTTCTCGGACCCGATGTTCAAACGCTTCTTCGGCGGGCAGGCCGCCCGCCCCCGGCTGAAGCGCGAGAATAGCCTCGGGTCGGGCGTGATTGTCGACCGCAATGGCTATGTCCTGACCAACAACCACGTGATCGCGTCCGCGAGCGAGATCCAGGTGGTGTTGGGCGACGGCCGGAGTTTTCCGGCCCGGGTGGTCGGCTCCGATCCGGAGACCGATCTGGCCGTGCTGCAGGCCGCCGGTGACAAGCTGCCGGTCGCCCAGTTCGGCGACTCCGAGCGCCTCCATGTCGGCGATGTGGTCATGGCGATCGGCAACCCCTTCGGCGTCGGTCAGACCGTCACGCAGGGCATCGTCAGCGCGACCGGACGCGACCAGCTCGGCATCACCGATTTCGAGAACTTCATCCAGACCGATGCGGCGATCAATCCGGGTAACTCCGGCGGGGCGCTAATCAACGCCCTCGGCGACGTCGTCGGCATCAACACGGCGATCTTTTCCGGGAGCGGTGGGTCGCATGGCATCGGCTTCGCGATCCCGGTCAAGCTGGCGCGCGAGGTCATGGCACAGCTGATCGAAAATGGGCGGGTGATTCGCGGCTGGCTCGGGATAACCGGCCAGGACCTGACACCGGCACTGGCGGAATCGCTCGAGATGCGGTTTCGACCGGGCATATTGGTCTCCGGAGTACTCGAGGGCGGCCCGGCCGAGCTCGCGGACCTGCGGCCCGGCGATGTGATCACCGAGATCGACCGCAGACCGATCACCGGATCGCAGGACATGCTGAACCGGATTGCCGCGAAGGCCCCGGGCAGCGCACTTGGGATCAGCGTCGAACGCGATGACCAGACCGTGGAGCTGGTCGCCATCGTCGGCGAACGCCCGCGGATCGACGCACGCTGAAGGGACTGTCGTCCGGGGAGGGCTTGACCGATGGGATTCCTGGACTGGTTTCGAAGCCCGGATGCCGCCCGCAACAAAGTCGCGATCGAGATCGACGCTGCCACCGGGTGCTTGAACGCTGCCTGTTTTGCAACACGCCGGCGAACAAAAACCGTGACGGTCTATTGCCGGTAGCCGACCTCGAGGCGCATCAGGGCTTTGACCGCAACAACCCCAGCATCGCCGTCTACGAGGGCGACCGCGACGACCTGCTGCGCCGCCTGCAATCGGTCCGCCAGCGCATCCCG
>JASFVZ010000111.1:0-6653 GCA_050049565.1 Chromatiaceae bacterium
CGGGCGGGGCGGTCATGCCCGGCAGATCCTGGCGCGTCTCGGTGAGGCCGGCCGGCTGCTGGCGTTCGACAAGGATCCGGCAGCGGTTGACGCGGCCCGCATGCGCCTGGGAGATGATCCACGCTTCTCGATCATCCAGGGGTCTTTCACGCAGTTGCCCGAAGTGGCGGCGGAGCTTGGGTTGACCGGGCGTGTGGACGGACTCTTGCTGGATCTCGGGGTGTCGTCGCCTCAACTCGATGATCCGGCCCGGGGCTTCAGCTTCTCCGCCGACGGTCCGCTGGACATGCGCATGGATCCGAGTCGCGGCGTGACGGCCGGCGAGTGGCTCGAACTGGCCTCAGAGGGTGAGATCGCCGATGTCTTGCACGCGTTCGGTGAGGAGCGTTTCGCGCGGCGTATCGCCCGGGCGATCAAATCGAGGTGCGCCCAGGGTCCACTCCGATCAACGACCGAACTGGCCGAGCTGGTGGCGCGGGCCTGTCCGAGCAGGGAGCGACACAAGCATCCGGCAACCCGGACCTTCCAGGCGCTCCGAATCCAGGTCAACCGGGAGCTCGACGATCTGGCGGCTGCGCTGCGCGGTGTGCTCGATGTATTCAGTGCCGGCGCCCGCCTGGTCGTGATCAGTTTCCATTCTCTCGAAGACCGTATCGTCAAGCGGTTCTTTCGCGAACAGTCACAAGGCCCGCGGCTACCGAAGGGTGTGCCGGTCACCCATGCAGAAGCGCGCGGGCGGTTGCGACTGCTCGGCGGGGCGCAGAAGCCGTCGGCCGAAGAGATCGCCGGCAATCCACGCGCGCGCAGCGCGGTAATGCGCGTCGCCGAGGTGCTGGCGTGACGGCCGGTCAGCTCGCAGGCCTGGTGCTGCTGGTGTTGAGTGTCATCTTCTCGGGGGTCGCCGTGGTGCATGCCAAATACGAGTCGCGAAACCTGTTCGTACAGCTCCAGGTGCTGCGCGCGGAACGCGATCGCGCCGACATGGACTGGGGGCGCTTGCAGCTGGAACTGGCCACCCGCGGCGCACTCGGGCGCGTCATGCGGATCGCTGATGAGCGTCTGCAGATGCAGGCCCCGCGGCCCGAGCAGATCGTGGTGGTTCGCTGATGGCCGCGCGTCGGGACAAGCGCGCCAGGCAGGTCAAGCGTGAACAACAGGCGTTGCCGAGCTATGTCGGTCGGCGCTACACGGTCCTCGGCCTGTTCGTTTTCGCAGCCGCCATACTGGTCTGGCGGGCGGTCGACCAACAGATCCTGGAAAAGGACTTCCTGCAGTCGGAGGGTGCCGACCGCTATCTCGCACGGGTCGAGGTTGCGGCGCACCGTGGATTGATCACGGATCGGCGTGGTGATGTGCTGGCGCTGAGTACGCCGGTAGCGTCGGTCGCCGCGAACCCGCGCCTGCTCCGGCCCGACAGTGCCCGACTCGGGGAACTGGCCAAGGCCCTGGAGATGTCGACCGATGAACTGCGCAGTCGCCTGACGCGTTTCCGGCACAAGCATTTCGTCTACCTGCGTCGCAGGTTGCCGCCGGCCGAGGCGGCGCATGTGCTGGAGGTTGCCCGCGTCAACCAGCTGCGTGGTGTGATGCTCGAGCGCGAGTACAAGCGTTACTACCCGGCCGGCGAGGTGTTCGGTCATGTCGTCGGCTTCACCGGGGTGGACGATGTCGGGCAGGAGGGCATGGAGCTCGCGTACGATGCGGCGCTGCGCGGCGAGCCAGGTGCCAAGCGGGTGTTGCGCGACGGGCGGCGCCAGGCGGTCGACGATGTCGAGAATATCCGGAGCCCCCGCGACGGCGATCACATCGCCTTGAGCATCGACCAGCGTCTCCAGTTCATCGCGTATCGCGAACTCAAAGGCGCGGTGCAGCGGCACCGGGCCTTGTCCGGTTCCCTGGTCCTGCTGGATGTCCGAACCGGTGAGGTGCTGGCGATGGTCAATCAGCCCTCGTTCAATCCGAATGGGAGTCGGGCCAACCTCTCGGGTCGTTTGCGCAATCGTGCGGCCACCGACGTCTTCGAGCCCGGCTCCACGATGAAGCCGTTCGCGGTCGCCGCTGCCCTGGACCAGGGAGCGATCCAGGCAGATTCCGAGATCGATACCGGCCCCGGCTATTTCCACGTCGGTGCGGCGCGCGTGCGTGACAGCCGCAATCTCGGCGTCATCGATATCGAGACGGTCCTGCGCAGGTCGAGCAATGTCGCGGTCGGCAAGATTGCGCTCGGACTCGATCGGCGCGACCTCTGGCGCGTCATGGACCGGTTGGGCTTTGGTCATGCCCCGGGCAGCGGTTTCCCCGGCGAGGCTTCCGGCCGCCTGGCGGACTATCGGGGATGGGCAAAGATCGACCAGGCGACGCTGGCTTTCGGCTACGGGATATCGGTGACCACATTGCAGCTGGCGCAGGCCTATGCCGCACTCGGCAATGGTGGCGTGCTTCTGCCTGTCGGTCTGTTGAAGCAGGACGGCCCGCCGCGCGGCAAACGCGTCTTCAAACCCGAGACGGCAGCGACGGTTCGCCGCATGCTGGAGTCGGTTACCGGCAGCGATGGCACGGCGCCCAAGGCGGCCGTTGCCGGCTACCGCGTGGCCGGCAAGACCGGCACCGTCAAGAAGCTCGGTCCCGACGGTTACAGTGACGATCGCTACCTGTCGCTGTTTGCCGGCGTGGCACCGGCCAGCGACCCGCGGGTCGCACTGGTGGTCGTCATCGACGAGCCCCGCGCCGGCGCCTACTACGGCGGCGAAGTCGCCGGGCCGGTGTTTTCTGCCGTGATGGGCGAGAGCCTGAGATTGCTCAACGTCACGCCGGATGCGCCGGCCGAGCGCGCGGTCCGGGTGGCCCAGGCCGCAGGCCTGGCGGCCGATACCGACGGGGCGGTGCAATGATGCCGGGTCGGCGGGATGGCCAGGCAGTGCTTCTGACCGACATCGTGCCGACGCTGGTGGGAACCGGCTGGGCCGAAACCTGCGCAATCAGGGCGCTTGCGCTCGACAGTCGGGAGGTCGAACCCGGCTCGCTCTGGCTCGCTTTGCACGGCCGGCGCGAGCACGCGTTGGACTTTCTCGACGAAGCGCAGGCGCGCGGCGCCATCGCCGCTCTTGCGGAGCCGGGCGGTGCGTGGGATCGGGCGCGCATCGCCCGGCTGCGTGGCAAGCTGCCGGTGATCTCGATGCCGGGTCTGCGTCAGGAGGCCGGCGAGATCGCGGCCCGGTTCTTCGGTCAGGCGGCGATGGCCATGCGGGTCGTCGGCGTGACCGGTACCAACGGGAAGACCAGTGTCACCCACTTTCTCGCCCAGGCCCTGTCGACCAGGGTTTCGAGCGCGGTGCTCGGCACCATCGGCAACGGATTCCCAGGCCGGCTCGAGCCGGCGACCCACACGACGCCGGACGCTGTCCAGCTGCATGCGATGCTGGCCGGTCTGGCGGCGCGTGGCGCCAGGGCGGCGGTGATGGAAGTCTCATCGCATGCCCTGGACCAGAAGCGGGTGGCGGGTGTTCCGTTTCATACCGCTGTATTCACCAACCTCAGTCGGGATCACCAGGACTACCACGGCAGCATGCAGGCCTATGCGGAAGCAAAGGCCCGGCTGTTCGACGGCGCCGGCCTGGCGCTGGCGGTCATCAATGTCGACGACGCCTACGGCAGCACTTTGGCAGCCAGGGTGCGCCCGCGGGTCTACACGGTCGCAGTCGGCAGTGCGCCGTCGGTGACGCGGCAGGGCGATCGATATCTTCGCATCGAGGGCGTCGTTGCCCGGGCCGATGGGTTGCGCATCAAGTTCCATTCCAGCTGGGGCGAGGGGGAGTTGCGCAGCCGCCTGCTCGGTCGTTTCAACGCCCAGAACCTGACGCTTGCGCTGGCGGTATTGCTGGCCTGGGACATGCCGCTCAGTGAAGCCGTTGCGGCGCTCGAACAGGTGCAGCCCGTTGATGGGCGCATGTTGACGTTCGTGACCGGCGGCGCGCCCCGGGTCGTTGTCGACTATGCGCATACGCCGGACGCCTTGGAGCAGGTGCTGGCCAGCCTGCGCGAGCATGTCGTCGGTCGACTGGTCTGCGTTTTCGGTTGCGGCGGTGATCGTGATCGCGGCAAGCGGCCGCAGATGGGCGAGGTGGCACGGCGCCTTGCCGACCGTGTCGTCATCACCGATGACAATCCGCGTTCCGAGCCGCCATCGCAGATCGTCAAGGAGATCCTGAGCGGGATCAGCGACCGGATCGGTGTCGACGTCGTGCATGATCGGGCCAGCGCGATCGAGGACAGCATCGTGAATGCGGGGCCGGACGATCTCGTGGTGATCGCCGGCAAGGGTCATGAAACCTATCAGGAAGTGGCAGGGGAAAGACTGCCGTTCAGTGATGCCGCTGAGGTGCGTCGGGTGTTGCAGGGGCTGGTGCCGTGAGCTGCCTGATGCTGTCAGAACTCGCCGCAATGTCGGCCGGGCTGCTGCACGGCCCGGACAGCGGCTTCGAAGGGGTCAGCACGGATACGCGCACCCTGCAGGCCGGCCAGTTGTTCGTTGCCTTGCGCGGGCCGAAATTCGATGGTCACGACTACCTCGCGCAGGCCGCAGGCCAGGGGGCCGCCGGTGCCCTCGTCGAGGTTGTCCCGCAGACTGGCCTGGGATGCGTTCAGGTTCCCGATACGCGACTGGGTCTGGGTGCGCTGGGACATGGCTGGCGCATGCACAGCGAGGCCCTGGTGATCGGGCTCACCGGGAGCAACGGCAAGACCACGCTGAAGGAGATGATCGCGGCGATACTGGGACGCAACGCGCCAACCCTCGCGACGCTCGGCAATCTGAACAACGACATCGGTGTGCCCTTGACGCTCTGTCGGCTGCGCGAAGAGCGATTCGCGGTCGTCGAAATGGGCGCGAATCATGCCGGTGAGATCGACTATCTGACCAAGCTGGTCGCCCCGGATGTCGCCGTGCTCAACAATGCCGGCAGGGCGCATCTCGAAGGCTTTGGCAGTCTCGAGGGCGTCGCCCGCGCCAAGGCCGAGATCATCCATGGACTGGGTCCGGACGGGGTCTTCGTCCTCAACGCCGACGACCGGTTCGCCGATCTGTGGCGCGAACTCGCCAGAGGCCGCAAGCAACGCACCTTCGGTGTGCGCGAGGCGGCCGATGTCAGCAGTCCGGTCGATGACTACCAGGTGGTCTGGACCGACGACAGCTTTGAGGCCCGCTTTCCGGTCGTCACGCCGCTCGGTGACCTGATTGTCAGCCTGCCGTTAGCGGGCGAACACAACCGGATGAATGCCTTGGCCGCGGTCGCCGCGAGCCTCGAGGCCGGTGCGACGATCGACTCGATCGTGCCGGCCTTGCAGTCGCTCACGCCGGTCGCCGGTCGGCTGTGCCCGGTTCCTGGCGCTGCCGGTGCCCGGCTGATCGACGACAGTTACAACGCCAACCCGGATTCCGTGCTCGCCGCACTGCGGGTGCTGGCGACGGCGCCGGGCCGGCGAACCTTCGTGCTGGGGGACCTGGCGGAATTGGGCCGCGAAGCCGTTGAACTGCATCGGCGCATCGGTGAGGCGGCCGGTGAGATCGGTATCGAGCGGTTGCTGACGGTGGGCAGCCTGAGCGGTGCTGCCGGCGAGGCCTTCGCCGGTGAACATCGTCATTTCGACGACCAGTCGGGTCTGCGGGACCTGCTGGGATCGACGCTGACTCAGGAAGACAGCGTGCTGATCAAGGGTTCGCGTTCCGCGCAGCTCGACAGACTGGTCGCCGCACTTCGGGTGGGGCAGGACGCATGCTAGTTCTGCTGGCGGAATACCTTGCGCAGTTCGACAGCGGATTCTCGGTATTCCGCTACATCACGCTGCGCACGATCCTCGCCGTGCTGACTGCGTTGCTGATCTCGTTCCTGGTCGGGCCGCTCATGATCCGGCGGTTGAGTCGCTACAAGATCGGCCAGACAGTGCGGGACGACGGGCCCGAGACCCATCTCGCCAAGACCGGCACACCGACGATGGGTGGTGCCCTGATCCTCGTGGCGGTCGCGATCGCCACGCTGTTGTGGGCGGACCTCGCCAACCGCTACGTCTGGGTCGTGCTGTTGACGACGCTGGCCTTCGGTGCAGTCGGTATGTGGGACGACTACCGCAAACTGGTCCTGCGCGACGCACGCGGCCTGTCCGCTCGCTGGAAGTATCTCTGGCAGTCGGTCTTCGGGCTCTGCGCGGCGGTGGCCCTGTACCTGGGCGCCACCTCGCCGGCGGAGACCGATCTGCTGATACCTTTTCTGAAAGACGCGGTCCTCGATCTCGGACCCCTGTTCGTCGTGCTGGCGTACTTCGTCATCGTGGGCTCGTCGAATGCCGTCAACCTGACCGACGGACTCGACGGCCTGGCGATCCTGCCGACCGTGCTGGTCGCCGGCGCTCTCGGCGTGTTTGCCTACGCCTCGGGGCACTCCCAGATCGCCGATTATCTCCTGATCCCGCACCTCCCAGGCGTTGGCGAACTCGCCATACTGTGCGGCGCCCTGGTGGGGGCGGGGTTGGGCTTTCTCTGGTTCAACGCCTATCCGGCACAGGTCTTCATGGGTGATGTCGGTGCGCTGGCCCTGGGTGCCGCGCTCGGCACGCTGGCGGTGTCGGTGCGCCAGGAGATCGTCCTGTTCATCATGGGC
>JASFVZ010000112.1:0-6637 GCA_050049565.1 Chromatiaceae bacterium
TTTGGATCACTTCAGTGATCGAAAATGGCGGCACCTCCATGTGCCGCGCGGCTACGTTCGTTTGCCGCTCTGATCCGGCAAGCGCTTGCCGCCCGAGTCCCTACAGTGCGCGACCCCATACCCTAAAGCTCTGAAATAGCTCGATATTGCCTGGTTGGCACGGGTCCTGCTGGATAGCTGGCGTATTGCAACGCAGGCACAGCCACGATGAATCTCGACTCCGTCTTTGGCATCCACGAGCAGGCGGTCCAGCTGCGGGCCCGACGCGCCGAGGTGTTGGCCTCCAACCTGGCCAATGCCGATACGCCCGGCTACAAGGCGCGCGACTTCGACTTCAACGCCATGCTGCGCAACGAGCTGCAGCGTCCGGTGCGGATGGTCTCGACCCACCGCAACCATATCCCTGTCGATACCGGGATCGTCGCGAGCACGCAGATGGGCTACCGGGTACCGCAGCAGCCGTCGCTCGACGGCAACACGGTCGAGGTCGAGCGTGAGCAGAGCGCGTTCAGCGAGAACGCGATGCGCTACGAGGCCAGCCTGCGCTTTCTCGACAGCAAGGTGAAGGGCCTGTTGCGGGCGATCAAGGGGACCGGTTGATGAGCAGCTTCAAGATATTCGATATCGCGGGATCGGGCATGAATGCGCAGAACCTGCGCATGAACATCGTTGCCAGCAACATGGCGAATGTCGATGCGGTGTCCAGCAGCACCGATCAGACCTACCGCGCACGTCAGCCGGTGTTCCGGGCGATCTACGACGAGGTCGGAGCGCGCTCGCCGGCGGTCGGCGTGCAGATGAGCGGCGTCGTCGAGAGCCAGGCGCCGCTGGTCCGGGAGTACGCCCCGCACCATGCGATGGCCGACGACGACGGCTACATCTACCGGCCGAACGTCAGCATGGTCGAGGAGATGGCCAACATGATCTCGGCATCGCGTGCCTACCAGAACAACGTCGAGGTGCTCAACGCCACCCGACGCATGATCTCCGCCACCATCAACCTCGGGAAGTAAGGCGCCATGAGCACGATCACCACCCAGGATGACCTGTTTGCGAGCCTCGGCATCGCCGCGCCACAGTCAGCCAACACCCCGGCCAACGACCCCACCGACCTCGGCCTGACGACCTTCCTCAAGCTGATGGTGACCCAGCTGAACAACCAGGACCCCTTCAAGCCGATGGAGAACGGTGACTTCCTCGGACAGATCGCGCAGTTCGGGTCGGTGACCGGGTTGGAGAAGCTGAACCAGAACTTCGAGTCCCTGGCCGCCTCGATCACCTCCGGCCAGGCGCTGCAGGCCGGCGGCCTGGTCGGTCGTGAGGTGCTGGTGCCGGTCGAGGCCGGTTATCTGGTCCCGGGACAACCGATCCGCGGTCGTGTCGAGATCGATCAGAACTCACCGCAGGTCAAGGCGCGGATCACCGATATCGCCGGGCAGCTCGTGCGCGAGCTGCCGCTCGGTCCCGCCACGCCCGGCAATCTCGATTTCAGCTGGGACGGGCTCGACGAGGTCGGCGGCTACGCCCCGCCCGGGATCTACAACGTCAACATCGAAGCCGTCTACGGCGACGAGACCGTCGATCTGCAGACGCAGCTGTTCTCGCGCGTCGAGAGCGTCAATCTCAGCGACCGCAACGGCCTGACCCTGAATCTCCAGGGCCTCGGACCGGTTGCGTTCAACAATGTCAAACAGGTCTTTTGACCAGGGTTAGCTGACCAGGAGTCGTCATCATGCCTTTTCGTATCGCACTCAGCGGACTGAATGCCGCGTCCACCGATCTCGAAGTCACCGGGAACAATATCGCCAACTCGGCGACCAACGGCTTCAAGGAGTCACGCGCGGAATTCTCCGATGTCTACGCCGCGTCGATCCAGGACACCGCCAACCAATCGGGGCAGGGCGTCAAGGTCGCGCGCATCGCCCAACAGTTCACCCAGGGCACGATCGACTTCACGTCGAACAACCTGGACCTCGCGATCAGCGGCCAGGGTTTCTTCGTGCTGGAGAAGACCGACGGTACGCAGCTGTTCACCCGCGCCGGGGCCTACAGCGTTGACCGCGACGGCTATGTGGTCAACGGCGCCAATGACCGGCTGCAGGTATTCCCCGCCTCGGGCGGTTCGCCGCAGTCGTTGCAGCTGCCGACGACGCGAATCCGACCAGCGCCATCGACACGGTGGTCAACCTCAATGCATCCGAGACGACGCCGGAGGCGTGGGATCCCACCGCCTCACCGCCGGATCCCAGCACCTACAACTCGTCGACCTCGACGACCATCTATGACTCGCTCGGCAATGGTCATGTCGCGACCATGTACTTCCGCAACGTCACCGACTCCACCGCGTCGCCGGTGGTCCCGACCTGGGAGCAACACCTGCACGTCGACGGCGTGCTGCAGCCGCTTGCGGCCAACACCCTGACCTTCAGCGGTGACGGCACCCTGACCACCTCGCCGCCGACCAAGTCCTACAACCTGACCTGGGCCAATGGCGCGAACGCGCAGCCGCTGGTCATCGATTACACGGGTACCACCCAGTTCGGCTCGCCGTTCGCGGTCAACAACCTGAACCAGGACGGTTTCACGACCGGCCGCCTCTCCGGTGTCGATATCGACAACGAGGGCATCGTGTTTGCCCGCTATACCAACGGGCAGTCCGCGACCCTGGGCCAGGTGGCGCTCGCCAAGTTCCCCAACCAGCAGGGGCTGCGCCAGATGGGTGACACCAACTGGGCCGAGAGCTTTGCCTCCGGCCAGCCGCAGATCGGCGTGGCCGGTACCTCGAGCTTCGGTCAGATCCAGTCCGGTGCGCTCGAGACGTCCAATGTCGACATCGCCGCACAGCTGGTGAACCTGATCACCGCGCAGCGCAACTTCCAGGCCAATGCCGAGGTGATCTCGACCGCGGATGCCGTCACCCAGACGGTCATCAACATCCGTTAACCGCGCCGGCGAGTGAGGGTCGACGCCGTTCGACCCTTGCGCCAGATAACCCCGGTACCGATTCAGCATACTGAGGAAGCCCAAGATGGACCGCATGCTCTATGTCGCGATGAGTGGTGCCAGGGAGACCCTGATGGCCCAGGCCAACGCCAGCAGCAACCTGGCCAACGCCAACACCACGGGTTTCCTGGCCGATCTCAATCAGTTCCGCAGCATGCCGGTATTCGGGACCGGGCACCCGACGCGCGCCTATGCCCTGAACGAACGCCCGGCGACCGATTTCGAGTACGGCAGCATCCAGCACACCGGCCGCAGTCTCGACATCGCGGTCAAGGACGGCGGCTGGATCGCCGTGCAGGCGCGCGACGGTGCCGAGGCCTATACGCGGCGCGGCGACCTGCGGGTCGACGAAAACGGCCTGCTGCTGACCGGCAACGACTTGCCGGTGTTGGGCAACGGCGGACCGATCGCGCTGCCGCCGTTCGACAAGATCGACATCGGGGCGGATGGCACGGTCTCGATCCGACCGGCCGGTGCGGCCTCGGACCAGCTGGCCGTCGTCGACCGGATCAAGCTGGTTGCGCCGCAGTTCGACCAGATGGCCAAGCGCGACGATGGCCTGTTCCGCCTGAAGAACGGCGGCCAGGCCGAGGAAGACGCCGCACAGCGGGTGATCTCCGGGGCGCTGCAGGCCAGCAACGTCAACGCCGTCAACGAGATGGTCGACATGATCGAGCTGTCACGCCGTTTCGAGCTGCAGGTCAAGATGATGAAGACCGCCGAGGACGCCGCGGCCGCCGGCGCCAGCATCCTCCGCAACGCCTAGCGCCGTGCAAGATTCAGATTGGCAAGCGTCTTGCTCGGTAAACAACACGAACGATGAATCACCGCTTTGTTGACGCTCACGCGATAACGAACCGGTAATCCAAGAGGACCACAGCATGTACCCAGCACTATGGATCGCCAAGACCGGCCTCGATGCGGAACAGACCCGCATGGCGGTTATCTCGAACAACCTGGCGAACGTCAACACGACGGGTTTCAAGCGTGACCGGGCGGTGTTCGAGGACCTGATCTACCAGAACGTCCGCCAGGCCGGCGCCAACTCGACCGAGGACACGACGCTGCCGTCAGGCCTGTACCTCGGCACCGGCGTGCGCACCGTCGCGACCCAGAAGCTGCATACCCAGGGCAACATCGTCCAGACCAACAACAGTTTCGATATCGCGGTGCAGGGCAATGGCTTCTTCCAGGTCTCGCACCCAGACGGCAGCATCGTCTACACCCGGGACGGTTCGTTCGGCCTCGACGCCAGCGGACAGGTGGTGACGCAGAACGGTTACCTGGTCGAGCCGGCGCTGACGGTGCCCGCGAACACCCTGAGCATGACGGTCGGTTCGGACGGCACGGTGTCGGTATTGATCGCCGGCGACAATGCGCCGACGCAGATCGGCAATGTCACGCTCGCCCAGTTCATCAATCCGACCGGCCTCGAATCGATCGGCGACAACCTGTACCGCGAATCGGCGGCCAGCGGTACTGCCCAGATCGATACGCCCGGAAACAATGGCGCCGGTACGCTGATCCAGGGTTCACTCGAGAGCTCGAACGTCAACGTGGTCGAAGAGCTGGTCAACATGATCGAGACCCAGCGCGCCTACGAGATGAACAGCAAGGCGATCTCGACCACCGACGACATGCTCGCCTATGTCAGCCAGACGCTCTGATTCAAAGGGTGACACGACCATGACCCGCTACACGACGCTCGAACGCAAGACCGTAGATCAACGCTGGCGGTGGCTGCCGGTGATCGCTGTCGCGCTGCTGCTGTTGGCCGGCTGCAACACGGCACCAAAGCGCGATCCGCAGTTCTCGGCCGTCCCCCCAGTCCAGATGCCGGCGGTGCCGAAAGGCAACGGGGCGATCTTCCAGGCCGGCTATGAGCGCAGCTGGTTCGAGAATGTCCGGGCGCGCCGGGTCGGCGATCTCCTGCTGGTCAACCTGGTCGAGGAGACCGAGGCCTCGCAGGCCAACGAAGGGTCAGTCAGCAAGTCCAATGACACCACGATCGCGGCGCCAACCCTGTTCGGTGGTGAGGTCCTGTTCAAGAATCCGTTCAGCGGCAACAACAGTGACCTCAGCCAGCGCCTGTCATCCAACACTGAGTTCGATGGTGATGGCGAGAACACCCAGGAGAACGAGTTCAGCGGCTCGATCTCGGTCGTCGTCACCGAAGTGCTGGCCAACGGCTACCTGCGGGTGCGCGGCGAGAAGCGCATCGGTATGACCGGCGGCAACGAATACATCCGCGTGTCGGGGATCGTGCGGCCGGAGGACATCGATACCGACAACACGGTCCTTTCGACGCGCATCGCCGACGCCACCTTGGTCTATGTCGGTGATGGCCAGGTCGCCGATGCCTCGAAGATGGGCTGGTTGGCCCGGTTCTTCATCTCCGCCGTCTGGCCTTTCTGAGCCCATCCACCAGGACACGATCATGAACGCCACTCGCATCACCACCTGGATCAAACAACTGCTGCATCTCGCCCTGTTTGGACTCATAGGCCTGTCGGCGATGCCGCTGCAGGCCGAACGCATCAAGGACCTGGCGTCGATCCAGGGCGTCCGCGACAACCAGCTGCTGGGCTATGGTCTGATCGTCGGACTCGACGGCTCCGGCGACAAAGTCGGCTCCTCGCCGTTCACCGAGCAGAGCCTGCGCAGCATGTTGACCCAACTGGGTGTCGTCGTGCCGCCGAACGTCAGGCTCAATCCCAAGAACGTCGCGGCCGTCAGTGTGCAGGCGGTCCTGCCGCCTTTCGCCAAGCCCGGCCAGCAGATCGATGTCAACGTCTCGTCGATCGGCGATGCCAAGAGCCTCAGAGGCGGCAGCCTGCTGATGACGCCGTTGAAGGGCGCCGACGGCCAGGTCTACGCCGTCGCCCAGGGCAACCTGATCGTCGGCGGCCTGTCGGCCGAGGGTGGCGACGGTTCCAAGATTACGGTCAACATACCCAGTGCGGGCCGCATTCCCAACGGCGCCACGGTGGAGCGGGCCGTACCGAACGTCTTCGGCAAGGAGCCCGTACTGACCCTGAACCTGAAGAGCAGCGACTTCACCACCGCGCAGCGCGTGACCCGCGCCATCAACAAGGCGGTCGGTGAGGGCGCGGCCCAGGCGATGGACGCGACCTCGGTCCGGGTCAATGCGCCGCGCTCGCCGGACCAGCGGGTCGGCTTCATCTCGATCATCGAGAACATCGAGGTCGAACCCGCGCAGGCCGTGGCCCGTGTGATCGTCAATTCGCGCACCGGTACGGTGATCATCAACAGCACGGTGCAGGTCAGCGCGGCCGCGGTCTCGCACGGCAACCTGATCGTGACGATCAGCGAAAACAACCAGGTGTCGCAGCCGGCGCCCTTCTCCGACGGCGAAACGGTCGTGACGGCACGCTCGGATGTCGCGGTCTCGGCACCGGGTGATCGTCGGATGTTCCTGTTCGACCCGGGTGTCACGCTGGACACGCTCGTGCGGGCGATCAACCAGGTCGGTGCCGGACCGAACGACCTGATCGCGGTCCTTCAGGCATTGAAACAGGCCGGCGCGCTAAAAGCCGACCTTATCGTGATCTGAGGCTGATCCATGCAAATCGACATGGCACAGGTCTATACCGACTTCGAAGGGCTGGCAGCC
>JASFVZ010000113.1:0-6635 GCA_050049565.1 Chromatiaceae bacterium
CATCGTCCGGGTCCTGGTTGCCGGCGTCGTCGATGGCCCAGGCCTCGAGGTCGGTCAGGTCACGGCGCGGCTCGGCCGGCAGGTCCGGCACGCCGATCTCGACCGGGCCGAGACGCGCACCGATGCGTCGCGGCCAGGGATTGTGATCGGTCTGCCAATAGCCGCAACGCTCGAGGAAACGATGGGCCGACTCGGGCGTCTCCTGAACATCGAGGCTCTGCAGGATGCGGCTCCGCTCGGCATCGCCGAGCGCAACACGCTCGACCTCGGCGAGCCGCTTGCGATCCTCATCGATCAGGCTGCCGGCCTCGAGCCGCTGCAGAAAGGCGGCCCAGTCTGCCTCCGCCTGCCGCCTGGCTTCACGTTCCGCCTTGTCGTTGGCGATCGCCTCGGCACTCCTGCGACGTACGGCGTCGACGCTGCCCTCGAAATACAGGCCGTCATCGATGACCTCCCAGGCCGCCCACGCCGTCGCCGGCGAGTACTCGCCGAACAGGAACTCGGCGAGGTCGGACAGGGGCACGGTTTCACCTTCGAGCAGTTCCCACGCCTCATCGAGCGCCGGCGAGGCAGCGGACAGCGACCCGAGGCTCTGCAGCGGGCCCGGATGCAGCAGGCGGATGTCCTTGTCCCGAACCCGTCGGGTCTTGCCACCCGGGAGCTGGATCGCGATCTTCTCGCCGACTTCATCGACGATCGCCGGGTGGATCTTGTAGAGCACGAGACTGCCCGGACGGAGGGCGCTGGCGGACACGGCGTTTCCTTTTCGAGGGAGGCTAAATGTGCCTTGCGGATTAGGTATCATAACGGGTCGAACAAGCGACCACCCGAAGATCACGCCCACAGGACCGCCGTACGATGAGCACCTGGCAACAACTGGTAAGCACCGAGACCCCCACATTGGCACCCTTTCCGGGGTGCGCCCTGGTCGACCTGTCCCACTACGGACTGATCCGGGTCAGCGGCGAGGACATGCGGACCTACCTGCAGGGCCAGGTCACCAACGACGTCAACCGGGTCACCGCAACCACCGCGCAGCCGAACAGCTACTGCAGCCCGAAAGGGCGGATGCTCGGAAGCTTCTGGCTGTTCGAGCGCGACGGTGATCTGTTCGCGCAGCTTCCCGGCGAACAGCTGGCCAACACCCTCAAGCGTCTGTCGATGTTCGTGCTGCGCTCGAAGGTTACGCTAAGCGATGCCAGCGACACACTGGCCAGGGCGGGTATCGCCGGAGACTGCGCGCCCGACCTGCTGGCCGGGCTGGTCGGCACGGTGCCCGAGGAGACCTGGGGCACCGTCACTCAGGGCGAGATCACGGTCCTCCGACTGCCCGGTGACCGGCCGCGCTTCGAGCTGATCGGACCGGAACAGCCGATGCTCGAGCTCTGGTCCGGACTGGCCGACAGCGCCGCGCCGACCGGTCCGGAGTTCTGGCACCTGATGGATATCCGCGCCGGTCTGCCGAATGTCTACGAGGCGACCAGCGAGGCCTTCGTGCCACAGATGGCCAACCTGCAACTGATCGGCGGCGTCAGCTTCACCAAGGGCTGCTACACCGGGCAGGAGGTCGTTGCGCGGATGCAGTATCTCGGCAAACTCAAGCGGCGCATGTACCGCGCCCGGATTCCGGCCGAGGCCAACCCGGCCCCGGGCACCGAACTGTTCTCCCCGCACAGCGAGTCGGGCCAGGGCGCAGGCCGGGTCGTCGACGCGGCGCCTTCCCCGGATGGCGGCTTCGAGGCGTTGGTGGTCCTGCAGATCGACGTGGCAGAGGCCGGTGAGGTGACGGTCGGCAGCGCCGAAGGCCCACGGCTCGAACTGCTGTCGCTGCCCTACGCCTTCGCCGAGGCTGAGGACTGAACTTCCCTCAAGTTCACGCCGAACAAACCGCTCTACTAGTCATCCTCCCGCACCACCGGAGTTGACATGCTCGACAGCGTTCGGGGCACCAATCTCGCCGAGGAGATTCGCGCAGAAATCGTCAGCAATCAGATCCAACTGCCCACCCTCCCCGAGGTCGCACTCAAGGTCAGAGAAGCGGTCGAGTCGTCGAACAGCGATGCCGCGGAGATCGCCGGGCTGGTCGGGCAGGACGTCGCGCTGTCGGCGCGATTGCTCCAGGTGGCCAACAGCCCGCTCTATCGCGGCCGGATTGAGATCGACTCGATCCAGCAGGCGGTAACCCGGCTGGGTATCAGGATCGTGCGCAGTCTGGTCGTCAGCCTGGCCATGAAGCAGATCTTCCAGGCGACTTCGGAAGCGTTGGATGCAAAATTCAGGGCGATCTGGGACGACAGCCTCCAGGTCGCGGCCATCAGCCGGGTGCTGGCCAACAATGTCGCATCACTGGAAAACGAACAGGCGTTGCTCGGTGGACTGATCCACAACATCGGCGCGCTGCCGATCCTGACCAAGGTCGACGAGCACTATGGCTTCGAGGCCAGAAGCGAGGAGATCGATCGCCTGATCAGCGAACTCGGTCCACAGATCGGGGCACACATCATGCAGGAGTGGGGGTTCTCCGATTCGCTGGCCAATATCCCGATCGCCGCGTTCGACCTGGACTATGATCCGGGCCCGGAACCCACCTACGCCGACATCGTGCTGGTTGCACGCCTGCAGAACCTGTCGGCGAAGGGCGAACCGGACATGGCCGACTGGTCACAGGTGCCGGCGTTCGCGAAGCTCGGCATGCAGGCGGAAGTGCTGGTGATCGACGTCGAGGGTCCGACCGACGAGGTCGCCGAGGTCCGCGGCATGCTCGACAGCTGACCGGCCGCCCGGCGACCCGGGCGGCCAGGTTCTTCATTTGCCTCAGCTGGCGACCAATGCGGCGTGCGCCGCCGCCAGCCGCGCCACCGGCACCCGCGGCGGCGAGCAGGACACATAATGCAGCCCGGCCGCGTGGCAGAACGCGATCGACGACGGATGGCCGCCGTGCTCTCCACAGATGCCGACGCCGAGATCCGGTTTGACCTCCTTGCCCCACGCGATCGCCAGCTCCATCAGTTTGCCGACGCCCTTCCTATCCAACACCTCGAAGGGGTTGTCCTGCAGGATGCCGCTCTGGTTGTACATCGGCAGGAACTTGTTCTCCGCATCCTCGCGTGAGAACGAGAACGTTGCCTGGGTCAGATCATTGGTGCCGAAGGAGAAGAAGTCGGCTTCTTCGGCCAGGCTCTCGGCGCGCATACAGGCACGCACGACCTCGATCATGGTCCCGAAACGACAGTTCAGGGTGTGTCCGGACTCGGCCTCGACCTGGGCCCTGATCTCGTCGACATACCGTTTGATCCAGCGCAGCTCCTGCGCCGTACAGACCTGCGGCACCATCATCTGTGGATGGACCTCCAGGCCTTTGGCGGCACATTCGGCCTCGGCCTCGAGGATCGCGCGGATCTGCATCTTGTAGATCTCGGGGAAGGTGATCCCGAGCCGGACGCCGCGATGCCCAAGCATCGGGTTGACCTCGGTCAGCACCCGCACCTTGCGCAGCATCTGTTCCTTTTTGTCGAGCGCCGCCTCGACCATGTCGCGGTTCACGATCTGCTTGATCTCGGTCTCCGCATCCCCGATCAACGACTTGTCGAGCAGCATCATCGAGCCGGACAGGACCTCCATGCCGCGCACCGAATCGCGCAGATGGGCCAACTGCTCTATGTCGTCGAGCAGCTGGCGCTCGGTCGGCAGGAACTCGTGGATCGGCGGATCGAGCAGACGGATGGTGACCGGTCGAGGGGCCATGGTTTCGAACAGGCCGCGGAAGTCGCCGCGCTGCATCGGCAGCAGGCGATCGAGCGCCGACTGACGTTGCTCCGGCGTCTCGGCGACGATCATCTCGATCACCACCGGCAGCCGATCGACCGCGTTGAACATCCGTTCGGTGCGACACAGCCCGACGCCGCGCGCGCCAAACTTCAACGCCCGCGCCGCATCCGACGGCGTATCGGCGTTGGCCATGACCCGCAGGTAGGCGACCTCGTCAGCCCATTGCAGCAGGCGCTTGAGCTCCTCGGAGAACTCGGGCTCGACCATCGGCACCTGGCCGAGATAGACGTTACCGGTCGAGCCGTCGATGGTGATCATGTCGCCTTCGCGCACCGTATGGGCGCCGACATGGGCTTCACGCCGCTGCACATCGACCCCGATACCCTCGGCCCCGGCGACACAGGGCTTGCCCATACCACGCGCCACGACGGCGGCATGCGATGTCTTGCCACCGCGGCTGGTCAGGATCCCCTGGGATGCGAAGAAACCGTGGATGTCTTCCGGCTTGGTCTCCTCGCGGACCAGAATCACCGGCCGCCCCATGTCACGTCCCTGGGTCTCGGCACGATCGGCATCGAACACCGCGAGGCCGGCCGCCGCCCCCGGTGACGCGGGCAGACCCTGGGCCATCGGCTCGCCTTTGAAGTCCGGGCTGAGGCGCGGGTACAACATCTGCTCGAGATGCATCGGATCGATCCGCAACAGCGCCTGCTCCTTGGTGATCAGCTCGGCCTGAACCATCTCGACCGACGTGCGGACCATCGCGACCGCGTTCATCTTGCCGTTGCGCGTCTGCAGGCAGTACAGCACACCGCGCTCGATCGTGAACTCGAAGTCCTGCACCTCCTTGTAATGCGCCTCCAATCGGTCCCGCAGCTCGTTGAGCTGGGTCGCCATCTCAGGCATCTCGTCGGCCAGCTTGTGGATCGGCTTGGGCGTGCGGATGCCGGCCACGACGTCCTCGCCCTGCGCGTTGACCAGGTACTCGCCGAACAGCTTGTTCTCGCCCGTCCCGGGGTTCCGGGTGAAGGCCACGCCGGTCGCCGAATCGTTGCCGCGGTTACCGAATACCATGGTGCAGATGTTCACCGCGGTACCGTTGGCCATCGCCGGCGTGATCTTGAACTCGCGCCGGTAGTCCACGGCGCGCTTGCCCATCCAGGATCGGAACACCGCCTTGATCGCGATCTCGAGCTGATCGAACGGATCTTCCGGGAACGGCCGCCCGGTCTGCTCTTCAAATACGCGCAGGAAGCGCTCGCTGATCTCCTTGAGGTCGTCGGCCGAGAGGCCAACGTCCTCCTTGACGTGCGCGGCCTGTTTGACCGCCTCGAATTCGGCGTCGAACGCCTCGTCCGGCACGCCCATCGCGACCTTGCCGAACAGCTGGATGAAGCGCCGGTAGGCGTCGTATCCAAAACGTGCATCCTGGGTCTGTCGGATCTCACCCTGCAGGGTCTCGGCGTTGAGGCCGAGGTTCAGGATGGTGTCCATCATGCCCGGCATCGACATCGCAGAGCCGCTGCGCACCGAGACCAGCAACGGATTGCTGGGGTCGCCGAAGCCCTTGCCGGTCGCCTTCTCGACCTGCGCCATGTGCTCTCTGACCTGGCGCATCATGTCGTCGGGCACATCCTGTCCGTCGGATGCCAGGTAGTGCAGACAGGCCTCGGTGGTAATAACGAAGCCCGGCGGCACGTTGAGACCGATCTGGGTCATTTCGCAAAGGTTCGCACCCTTGCCGCCCAGCAGCTGTTTGTTCTTGCCATCCCCCTCGGTAAATGCATACACCCATTTCTTACCGTCAGCATTGGCGTTCAATACACCTTCCCCCTGCGCTGGTGAAATAAAATCTTGAAGTGGTAGTTTGGCGCGACTGCCGGGTTGCTTCAATGCGGCTTGTCGAACACTGTCATCAAACTGTCATAACCGGGATCGCGCGGCTCGTCGGTCGGTGACAGGCCGGCTGTATCGGTCAGCTGCCGGTTCGCTGGGGCGGCGATCAGCATCGCCGCCATGGATTGGTGGTTGAGGTGGGCTGTCTCGAGCAATGCGGTCCACCCCTCGTTGCTCGATGCATCGACCTTTTGGTCCCGGCCTTTAATCGGGATCCCGGGCGTTGGCGCCGCGCCCCGCTCGACGGCCAGCGGCTGACCCTCAGCCGACAGAAGGATCGGCGGGTCTGCCGTCATGGGCGGGCCAGGCAGCGGTCAGGGGTGGCTTATCGACCGGCAACAGCCGGATCGTCTTCCGGCCGCCGGGGATACTCGTGGGCAACACCCTTGTGGCAGTCGATGCAGGTCTCGCCTTTGGTCGACGCTCTGGCATGCTTCTTACGCGCCGACCGATCCTGCTCGTCGAGGTCCATGGACTCCAAGTCATGGCAGTTGCGGCATTCGCGTGAATCCGTCGCGCGCATCTTATCCCAGACCCGGTTGGCAAGTTCCCAGCGCTTCGCCTCGAACTTCTCGGGCGTGTCGATCGTGCCCATGGCCTTGTGATAAAGCTCGCCGGTCGCCTGGACCTTGCGGACCACCTTATGCACCCACTCACGCGGCACATGACAGTCGGCACAGGTGGCCTGCACCCCGGAGGCGTTCCGAAAATGCGGCGTCTCCTTGTACTCCTCGTAGACGGTCGCACGCATCTCGTGGCAGCCGACGCAGAACGCCATTTCGTTGGACACTTCCATCGCGGTGTTGAAGCCGCCCCAGAAGATCACACCGGCGCCGACACCGATCACCAGCACGAGCACCGGCGACGCACGACGCAGCCAAGCATTGAGCCGACCGAACAGGGATTTCCGTCCCTCAGCCATGGGCTCCTCCCGGAATGCAGCAGGCATTCCTTATCTAGTGGTAGAAACA
>JASFVZ010000114.1:0-6623 GCA_050049565.1 Chromatiaceae bacterium
TGTCACGCCAGGTCGCCGAACTCGGCATCTACCCCGCGGTGGACCCGCTGGACTCGACGTCGCGGATCCTCGATCCGCATATCGTCGGCGAAGAGCACTATGAGGTCGCGCGCGGCGTGCAGGGTGTGCTGCAGCGCTACAAGGAACTCAAGGACATCATCGCCATCCTCGGCATGGACGAGCTGTCCGAGGAGGACAAGCTGATCGTTGCACGGGCCCGTAAGATCCAAAGGTTCCTCTCGCAGCCGTTCTTCGTCGCCGAGATCTTCACCGGCGCACCGGGCAAGTACGTCACCTTGAAAGAAACCATCACCAACTTCAAAGCGATTCTTGCCGGCGAGTATGATCATCTGCCGGAGCAGGCATTTTATATGTGCGGCAACATCGACGAGGCGGCGGCCAAGGCCGAAAGCGCCTGATTGGCGTGATCGCCGATCGGCAGTGCCCGCCAGGGGATAAAAAGCCATGCCAATGAACATCCATGTCGATATCGTCAGCGCCGAGGGACACCTGTTCTCCGGACAGGGCGAGATGATCTTTGCGCCAGCGATGATGGGCGAGATCGGTATTGCGCCCCGGCACGCCCCGCTGGTTACCCAGCTCAAGCCGGGAGAGGTCCGGGTCGACCCGGGTGGCGGCAAGCCCCAGGAGCATTTCTATGTCTCTGGCGGGATCATCGAGATTCAGCCGTTCAAGATTACCGTGCTTGCGGACACCGGTATCCGCGCGGCGGACATCGACGAGGCGGCGGCTCAGGAGGCCAAGCGCAGGGCCGAAGACGCGATCGCCAACCAGCGCGCCGATATCGACCTGGCCAAGGCCCAGATCGAGCTGGCCGAGGCGGTGGCCCAGCTGCGTGCGATCGAGCGGCTGCGGAAGAAGAGCTAAGTCCCCCTGTGGGTGGATGCTAAGCTAGGCGGCACTGACGAGACACGGTCAGTGCCGCTGTCGTTTCTGCACCAACCATCCCGCTAGCAAGTTTCTCTCAGAGCCGACAATGACCGGTAAGCACAATCAACTGGGTATCGTGATCCTGGCGGCCGGCCAGGGCACCCGGATGAAGTCGACGCTGCCGAAGGTGCTGCACCGCCTGGCCGGCCGGCCGCTACTTGGACATGTCATCGATTGCGCGCGCGCGCTCGACCCGGTCGAGATCGTGGTGGTCTATGGCCATGGCGGCGATCAGGTCCGTACGGGGTTTGCTGACGAGGTCGACCTGCGTTGGGTCGAACAGGCCGCGCAGCTCGGTACCGGGCATGCCGTGCAGCTGGCCCTGCCGGCGTTCGAGCGGGCCGACCGGATCCTGGTACTGTACGGCGATGTACCGCTGACCCGCCCGGAGACCCTTGCCGAGCTCGTCGCGGTCGGCGGCCGGTTCGGGCTGTTGACGGTCGATCTCGATGACCCAACCGGCTATGGCCGCATCGTTCGTGGCCCCGGCGGGCAGGTCGAGCGTATCGTCGAGCACAAGGACGCGGACGCCGCCGTGCGCGCCGTTCGAGAGGTCAATACCGGCATCATGCTGCTGCCGCGCGAAGACCTCGCGCGTTGGCTGGATGGTCTGTCGAACGACAACACCCAGGGCGAGTACTACCTGACCGATGTGTTGGCGATGGCCGTCGGGGAGGGCATCGGCATCCAGGTCTGCCAGCCTCACGAGCCGACCGAGGCCGAAGGTGTCAATACACGATCACAGCTCGCCGCGTTGGAACGCGTCTACCAGCGTCGGATGGCCGAGCAGTTGATGGCCGCCGGTGTCACCTTGCGTGACCCGTCGCGGTTCGATCTGCGGGGTTCGCTGCGCTGTGGCACGGATGTCGAAATCGATATCAACGCGGTGATCGAAGGCGACGTCAGGATCGGCAATCGGGTGCGGATTGGTGCCAACTGCGTGCTGCGGGACGTCTTGATCGGTGACGACGTCGAGATCCTTGACCATTGCGTGCTCGAGCAGTCACGGGTGGGTGAGGGCAGCCGGGTCGGTCCCTTCGCACGACTGCGCCCCGGCGCCGAACTGGTCGGGGGAGGGCATGTCGGCAACTTCGTCGAGATCAAGAAGTCCCGTGTCGGGCGCGGATCCAAGGTCAATCACCTGACCTACATCGGTGATGCAGAGATCGGAGAAGGCGTGAATATCGGGGCGGGCACGATCACCTGCAACTACGATGGCGCGAACAAGCACCGCACGGTGATCGAGGACCGCGCGTTCATAGGCTCCAACAGTGCGCTCGTCGCCCCGGTTACGATCGGCGAGAACGCCACGATCGGCGCCGGTTCGGTGATCGGCAGGGATGCGCCCAAAGACAAATTGACCCTGTCGCGTGCCAAACAGGTCAGTTTGAGCTGGCATCGGCCGACAAAGAAGACCTGAGAGGCCGGATACTGGTGTGCGGCGCTCTCCGGTCAGGTCGAGTCTCTAAGGAGTAAGGTCCATGTGCGGCATCGTCGGCGCAATCGCAGCACGCAACGTCGTCCCCATCCTGATGGAGGGCCTGCAACGGCTCGAGTACCGCGGCTACGACTCCGCCGGGATCGCGGTGCGCCAGGAGGATGCGCACCTGCAGCGCATCCGCTCGGTCGGCAAGGTCGCCGAACTGCAGCAGATGCTCGACGACGTCGACGTCGGAGGGCTGCTCGGCATCGCCCACACCCGGTGGGCCACCCATGGCATGCCGGCCGAGCGCAATGCCCATCCGCACATGAGCGGTGAGCAGGTCGCGATCGTGCACAACGGGATCATCGAAAACCATGCCGAATTACGCGCCGACCTGCAGGCGAAGGGATTCGCCTTCCAGTCCGATACGGACACCGAAGTAATCGCTCACTTACTCGCAGACCTGCTAAATCAGGGGCAGGATATCGGCAATGCGACCCGAAACGCCCTGGGTCGGCTGGTCGGGGCCTACGCCCTGGCGGTGCTCGATCCCGCCGACCCCGATCGCCTGATCGTCGCGCGCAGCGGCAGCCCGCTGGTCATCGGGATCGGCGTCGGCGAGCACTTCATCGCGTCGGATGTGTTCGCCCTGTTGCCGGTCACGCAACGCTTCATCTTCCTCGATGAAGGCGATCTCGCGGAGGTGCGTCGGGACGGGGTGGACGTGTTCGACGCCGCGGGCAACCCGGTGCAACGCGAGGTGCGCACCAGCCAGTTGTCGGCGTCGAGTGCCGAGAAAGGGCCCTACCGGCACTACATGCTCAAGGAGATTTATGAGCAGCCCGCCGTGATCGCCGAGACGCTGGAGGGCCGCGTACACCAGGGCCGCCTGCTCGAGGAGAGCTTCGGCCACGTCGCGAAGACCCTGCTCGACCGGACCCGGGCCATCCAGATCATCGCCTGCGGCACCAGCTACCACGCCGGACTGGTCGCAAAGTACTGGCTCGAGGACGCCGGGGTCCCCTGCCAGATCGAGGTCGCGAGCGAATTCCGCTACCGGCGCGTCGTCGTCCCGCCGGATACCCTGTTTGTCACCATCTCGCAGTCCGGTGAAACCGCCGATACGCTCGCAGCGCTGCGCGCCGCCAAGCAGGCCGGTTACATCGGCAGTCTGGTGGTGTGCAATGTCCCGGAGAGCTCCCTGGTGCGGGAGTCGGACGTCGCACTGATGACACGCGCCGGTCCCGAGATCGGTGTGGCGTCGACCAAGGCGTTCACCACCCAGCTGGTCGCGCTGCGGCTGCTGACCCTGGCACTGGCACGGCGTCGCGGCCTGGATGCGGCCGCGGAGCGGGCCTGGGTCGACGAATTGATCGCGCTGCCCCGTCAGGTCGAGGTGGTGCTGAAGCTCAGCGACGCGATCGAACAGATGGCGCAGTCGTTCGCCGACAAGGAGAACGCGCTGTTCCTGGGACGAGGGACCTTCTACCCGATCGCGCTCGAAGGTGCACTGAAGCTCAAGGAGATCTCCTATATCCACGCCGAGGCCTACCCGGCGGGTGAGCTCAAGCATGGACCGCTGGCATTGGTCGACGAGCGCATGCCGGTGGTCTGCGCCTTACCGGATGACCCCTTGTTGGAAAAGGTCCTGTCCAACCTGCAGGAAGTCCGGGCCCGCGGTGGCGAGCTCTTCCTGTTCAGCGATCAGACGGTCCAGATCGCGTTGGATCACTTCCAGAACCTCACCCTGGACGACATCTGCCCGGGAACGGCGCCGATCGTCTACTCGATCCCGCTGCAACTGCTCGCATATCACGTCGCGGTGCTCAAAGGTACGGACGTCGACCAGCCGCGCAACCTGGCCAAGTCGGTGACGGTCGAGTAAGCCGATCTTGATCAATCCGGTGATAAGGGGAAATAAGGTCTGTCCCTTTAAAAAAAGTCCCTTACTACGAAATAAAGCTAGTTCGTGTCCAAACCGATCAATCGCGTGCTGGTCCGCACGGATGGTTTCTTCGTTCATCGAGAGCCCTTCCTGGTCACAAATCTGGAAAAACGAATAGCCAATCCCTGGCTGTATCGTTACCAATGAGGAGGGCACAGGGGTTCTCACCGTTCGGTTCACGTATCGATCCGGCCGCATCCGAATCATCGGTGCGGGATACTGGCGTGAGGGTAAAAAGGTTTATGAGCGAGCGAATTCGGTACAGCGATGAGCCAATAGGCGAAATCAAACTGTTGCCTGGTTTTATTCCGTCACCCGAAGAGCTGGCACTGAGGACTGAACCAACGAAAGCCACTATTTCGCTGAGTTCGGAGAGGGTCGCCATTTGCAAAGAAGCTGCGAATAAGCACCACACGCAGTATCAGAAAGTGATCAGGCAACTGCTCGATGAATATGTCTTGCACGCGGCAGAGGCGGCGCTAAGCGAGGCGGTCAAGCCGTTCGCTTAAGCCCAATCGGACGCCTGGTACTCCAAGGCATTTGCGAATGGCTTCGCCACTTTTTCGCAAATACCTCTCCGCGCCACCCGCCGCCCGGCTTGGCGTTAGCTGCTCACAAACAGCGGGTCTGACATGATCCCGTCAATTCAGCCCGCAGAAACCGCCGCCGCAACCACCGCTGCCACAGCTGGGGGCCTCCGGATTGCTCAGGGCTCCGCTGGAGACGATGCCGCCCCCCGAGATCAGCCGGTCGACCGGGCTGTCGCTTGGCGTGTTGCCGAGATCGAGGCCGGCGCGTTCGCAGACCTCTCCCCAGGTCGCGAGCTTTTCGCTCATGCTGTGGCGGACTTCGACGACGCGATCGTTGGCGGCGCAACGGTAATCGTAGCTGGGCATGGGGATCTCCGAAACGTATGCAATTTCGCTAATACTCTCTGCACCGCGGGCCGCCCGTCAAGGGGTAATGGGTTCAGCGCCGCAGCAGGTACAGCATCAACGACAGGATCCCGCTGACCAGCAGCATCGAGGTGATCGGGAAGTAGAAGCGCCCGTTCTCGGATTCGATGCGAATGTCGCCGGGGAGGCGCCCGAACCAGTTGAGCAATCCCGGCGCATAGTGCAGCACGATACCGATCGCGGCGATCACCAGCCCGACGAGGATCAGCCAGCGGCCCATCAGGCCGGCGGCATCCGGCGCCGATTCCTCATCCCGCGCGGCTTGGCGACCGCGCCCTGCGCTGCTTGCTCAGTTTGCGGATCAGCGCGCTGGGCTCGCGAGTGTCGAGAAAGGCACGTACGCCCTCGGGCAGGGCCGGCATCAGCATCGCTCCACTGCCACCGAGCCACAACTCGGTGCCGTCACCGAGCGCGTCATGCAGCTCCGCGACGAACCGGCGGGTCAGGCGACCGGCATTGACCGAGCTGATTGAGAGACCGACCACATCGGGTCGGAAGGCCTCCACCGCCGCCATCAGGTTGTTCAGCGGGAGTCCCGGACCAAGGTTGATGCACTGGGCACCGGCGCCAGACAGCGCTGCGGCCACCATGTCGAGTGCGACGCCATGCTGCTCGCCCGAAGGGGTGGTCAGGAGCACGACAGGCGCCCCGGACTCGGCCTGCCGGAGCCGGAAAGGCGCCAGAACGGTCGACACCACGGTCGACGCACCGTGCTCCTCAAAGACGTCGATCTCGCCGTTGGCCCATTGCTCGCCGATTGCGCGCATCAGCGGACCGGCTATCGTTTCGACGAACACCTCGGGGCCTTCGTCCTCGAGCAGGGCCTCGAGCCGTGACTTGAGCCTGATCAGGTCATGATCCCGTATCAGGTCGATCAGTTCTCCCGGCGAGCCGGTCCCCTCAGACCGCTCAGGCGGGCCAGGTGCGGGGACCGGCTGGGCATCGACCGGCGCCGCCTCTACGCCGGCCAGCAGTGCGTCGAAGTCCGCGAACACCTTGTGTGCACGGATTCCGCGGTCGAGCAGCCGCTTGGCCTGCCGCAGTGCGATCAGGTCAGCATGCCGGTACCAGCGCGATCCGCCCTCCGAGCGCAGCGGCTGCGGGTGGCCGTAGCGCTCTTCCCACTTGCGCAGCGTCGAGGTCGAGACCCCGAGATTGGCGGCAACGAAACCGATGCTGAGCATGCTTCCGGCACCCCGGCCGTTCGACGAACTTTTAAAACAAGTTATCGAGATTATCGTTGGACAACAGCGGCCTGCCCACCCGGTTCCTTTGACCGAGCGCAACTACCCGGTGATCTTTGTCGTCTATGTGCCTGGTGAACCCCGCGCGATCCCGCCACGGTGCG
>JASFVZ010000115.1:0-6595 GCA_050049565.1 Chromatiaceae bacterium
GCGGAACGCTCAGACGGGGCCTGACAGTCATGAAAGACTACGCGGTCTTCATCCAAACCAATCACAAGCAAATTGTTGGCGCGCTGGTGGCCGAGTATGCCCTGCGCCGCAATTCGAGCCACAACGAAAAGTTCGACGTGCACGTCATGCACACCAAGGACCATCCCTATTTTGCGGCTCGTGAGGGCCAGCTCTACCTGCGCGATGGCGTCAAGCGCGTCTGGCTGAACGATGACTTGCAGTCCTTTACGCCGACGCGATTCATGCCACCGGAGCTGATGGGCTACAAAGGCCGGTCCGTGGTCATCGACCCGGATATTTTTGCCATTGCAGACGTCTGGGACCTGTTGTCGCGCGACATGCAGGGCAAGGCCGTGATGTGCCGTCCACGGTCTGGACCCAAGGGATTGATTGACCGGTGCCTGGCGAGCAGCGTGATGCTGCTCGACAATGAGAAATTGACGCATTGGCGGGTCGAGGAACAGTTCAACCAGCTGTTTGAGTTCAAGCGAGACTATATGCCCTGGATCTGTCTCAAGATGGAGCCGAAAGACTCCATAGGGCTGTTCGAAAACGAGTGGAATGACTTCGACAAATTGACCAGCAACACCAAGATGTTGCATATGACGCGACGCAAGACGCAGCCTTGGAAAACTGGCCTGCCCGTCGATTGGCGACCCGCCGAGCGTTTCCGGTTGTTTCCACCACTCGCCTGGTTGATGCGCGCCCGTCGCCGTTTGTTCGGGGAGTATGGCCTACTTGGAAACTACAGCCGTCACCCAGATGCGAATCAAGAAAAATTCTTCTTCGGTCTGCTGAAAGAATGCCTGGAGCAAGGCATCGTCACTGAGAAGATGCTGCGCGATGAGATGAAACAGAACCACGTTCGACATGACGCTTTCGAGGTGCTCGAGCGCACGCCTTCTCTGGCGCCGCCGGGACATCCACCGATGGCGCTGCCGGCATAACGATTGGCAACCTAAAGAATTTGGAGCGGCCAGCGGGAGTCGAACCCGCCTCTCTGGCTTGGGAAGCCAGGGTAATACCGATATACGATGGCCGCCTTACGTTAAACCCTTGCCGTTATATCTCCGGCCTCGGTCGCCGAGAATACATGACATAGCATTATCTGCGAAGCGTCAGTCCGACATCGTCAGGGCACCGACGGCGCGTCATATTTGCACGGCGCCCGTATCATGCGCCGTCTTGCGATGCCGCCGAGACGTCGGCAGTCCGAGCACTCGGCACGGCGCGCACCGTCGAGGGCCGGAAAATGGTACCAGACGAGGCTATTGATACATCGCGTCAACGGCCTCCGCGCTTTGTTCCAGCACCCGAGCCCGTTTGACCTTCATAGTCGGCGTCATCAATCCATCTTCGATGGTCCAGGGGTGCAGCGACAGGTGAACCCGACGGATCTTTGCGTAACCTGGAAAATCCTTTAGCGCCTTGGTGATGCGGCGGGTCACCGCCTGCTGCACCTTGTCGCTCGAGAGGCTCGCCGGGTCGAGCGGATCAACGCCGAGTTCCTGTGCGAAGCGCGGCCACTGTTCCCCATCGAGCACCAAAAGTGCGCTCAGGAAAGGACGCCCTTCGCCGACGACGAGGGCCTGCTCGATCAACGGGTCGAACACGATCGCCGATTCCATGTCGCCGGGCGGCACCTTCTCCCCGTTGGAGAGCACCAGGATGTCCTTGATGCGACCGGTGATGTAGATGTGATTACGCTCGTCTATCCTGGCCTGGTCACCGGTATGCAGCCACCCGTCGGCATCGATGACCTGCGCCGTCGCCGCGTGGTTATTCCAGTAGCCCAGCATCACGCCCGGCCCTTTGACCAACAGTTCGTCGTTGTCACCGATACGCACCTGGACGTTGCGTATCGGCACACCGACACTCTCAGGGATATTGTCCTCCAGCGGGTTGGCGCTGACGATGGGGGCGGTCTCGGTCAGGCCATACCCCTGGACGATCGGGATACCGAGCGCGATGAAGACCCGTCCGATCTTGTCATTCAGGGCCGCGCCGCCGCTGACCGCGGCGCGCACGTTGCCACCGAGTTTGTCAGTGATCTTGCTGGCGACGAGCCGTTCGAGAAGCGGCCAGAGCAGCAAGCCGAATGACCATGCGCCGCGCCCCTGTTGATGCAGGAAGCGCTGCCACCCGATCCGCACGGTCAGATCGAACAGCCGCTGGGCCATCGCACCTTTCTTCGAGATCTGATCGGCCACCTTGGCGTACACACGTTCAAACACGCGCGGCACCGCGATCATCAGTGTCGGACGCACGCTCTTGAGGTCTTCGCCAAGCTGCGCGATCGAACGCGCGTAGGCCACGCAGGAGCCGGTCATGATGCAAAGGTAGTATCCGGCCGTGCGCTCCAGGGTATGCGAAAGCGGCAGGAAAGAAAGAAACACGTCCTCCTGATAGACATCGAGCAGCGTTACGCCGCCGTGCGCCACCGACATCATGTTGTGGTGGCTGAGCATGACGCCCTTGGGACGGCCGGTGGTCCCGGACGTGTAGACGATGGACGCCAGCGCATGCGGATCACGATCGGGGCGCAGCGGCAGTTCACCTGCCTCGGTGGGCAACCAGCGGCCAACGATCCGAACCCGCGGATCTTCTTCCGCGGTATCACTGGCTACCGAACCATCGTCGAGCAGAAGGACCCGCTTGAGAGGCCCACTGTTGCCAACGACGTCCGCCAGGCGCCGCCAGCGTCCGGCGTTCTGCACCAGCAGCACCTGCACATCGGCTTCCTTGAGGATGTAGGCGATGTTGTCCGGGCGATCGTCGGTGTAGAGCGGCACCGTGACCAGACCGAGACTCAACGCGGCCTGGTCGAACATCACCCATTCCGGGCAGTTGCGTAGCTGCACCGCGACCCGGGCACCTTTTGGCAATCCCTCGCCGGCCAGCGCCTGGCGCCAACGCGCCACGTGGCGCCCCATGTCCGCCCAGCTGTGGGTGTGCCACGACTGGTCGTTGCGGTCGAAATAGCGGTAAGCGTCGCGTTCCGGAGAGCGTCGGACACGACTGGCAAACATCCCGTCGAGGGTCAGGGCTTCGTCGAGCGCTACCAGGTTTTCGTGGAAGTCGTTCATTCAATCCCCCCTCGCCGTGTCGGGACAACCCAGATCACCGAGGCACCAGACCGCGTCACTTGATGTAAAATTCTGTCAGTTTCATACATTTGCACCACGTCCGCCATGTATATCCTGCTCAATGGCAAGGAGCACGAAGTTGCCGACGACGCGACACTCGCGCAATTGATCTCCACGCTGAACCTCGCCGACCGTCGATTCGCGGTCGAGATCAACGAGACCCTGATCCCCCGCAGCACGCATGCCGAGCATGCGCTGCACGCGGACGACCGGGTCGAGATCGTCCAGGCGATCGGCGGCGGCTGACCCTTCGGCGCCGGCACGCGCTGCAACGCAGCCGCCTTGTCAAAGAATCTTGCGACCAGAGACAGTTATGCCCACGATGAACGATCCCCTGATCATTGCCGATCGCACCTTCCAATCCCGCCTGTTGGTCGGGACCGGCAAGTACAAGGACATGGACGAGACACGCGCGGCGATCAAGGCCAGCGGTGCCGAGATCGTGACGATCGCCGTTCGACGCACGAACATCGGACAGAACGCCGACGAGCCGAACATCCTCGATGTCCTGCCGATGTCCGAATACACCTACCTGCCGAACACGGCCGGCTGCTATGACGTCAAGACGGCGGTGCGGACCTGCCAACTGGCCCGCGAACTGCTGGATGGGCATGACCTGGTCAAACTCGAGGTGCTCGGCGACGAAAAGACCCTGTTCCCCGACGTCATCGCCACGCTCAAAGCGGCGGAGGAACTCGCCCGCGATGGCTTCAAGATCATGGTCTATACAAACGATGATCCGATCGTGGCGCGACAGCTCGAGGAGATCGGCTGCGTCGCGGTGATGCCGCTGGCCGCCCCGATCGGATCGGGGCTCGGTATCCGCAACAAGCTCAACATCCGCACCATCGTCGAGAACGCGAATGTGCCGGTGCTGGTGGATGCCGGCGTCGGCACCGCATCCGATGCCTCGGTCGCCATGGAGCTCGGATGCGACGGCGTACTGATGAATACCGCGATCGCGGCAGCCAAAAAACCGGTACTGATGGCCAGTGCGATGCGCAAGGCAATCGAGGCCGGGCGCGAGGCCTATCTGGCCGGGCGGATGCCGGCCAAGCGCTTCGCATCGGCCTCTTCGCCGGTAGACGGCCTGTTCTTCGATTAGCCGCCAAGCAGAGACCCGGCGGTCGGCCGGGGCGGGCGCGATGAACGCAGACGATCCCAGGCGCCGTCCTATCCGTAGTTTCGTGCGCCGGGAGGGTCGTCTCACTCCCGGCCAGGAGCGGGCCTTCCAGCGCTGCTGGCCGCTTTGGGGGATCGAATTCCGCGACGAGCCACTCGACCTCGAGTCGGTGTTCGGCAACGCCAACCCGGTCTACCTGGAGATCGGCTTCGGCAACGGCGAATCACTCGCGGCGATGGCCGCAGCGAACGCCGATCGCAATTTCCTCGGCATCGAGGTCCACGGCCCCGGCGTCGGTCATCTGCTGCTGCGTGCCGAACAGGCCGCCTGCAGGAACCTGCGGATCATCCGCCACGACGCAGTCGAGGTCCTGGACCGGATGATCCCCCCGGCCAGCCTGGAGGGCATCTACCTGTTTTTTCCCGACCCCTGGCACAAGAAGCGCCACCACAAGCGCCGGCTGGTGCAGCCGGCATTCGTCGATGCGCTGGCGCGCGTCCTTCGACCCGGTGGCATTTTCCATGCGGCGACGGACTGGGAGCACTATGCGCACCAGATGCTGCGGGTGCTCGGTGAAGACCGCGCGCGTTTCGACAACACCGCGGGGGCCGGCCGGTTCGCAGACCGCCCCGACTGGCGGCCGCTGACAAGGTTCGAGCGACGCGGTCAAAGGCTCGGTCACGGCGTTTGGGACCTGGTGTTCCGTCGTCGCTGATGGACGGATTGGCCATCAAGCGCCTCCAGGCCCGGGGTGTCCAGGCCACCGACCTGAGCATCGACCGCGGCGGCTGTGTCACCGTCGCCGGCACGTCCGGTAGCGGAAAGACCCTGCTGCTGCGCGCAATCGCCGACCTCGACCACAGCGAGGGCGAGGTCCTGCTGAACGGCCGGGCCCGTGACGCCATGACCGGTCCCGAGTGGCGACGCCGAGTCACCTATGTCGCGGCCGAGGCGGCCTGGTGGGCACCGAACGTCGAGCAACACGCACCCGACTGGCCGATGCCCGCCCTGCGGCAGGTCGGTTTCGAAGCCGACGTACTGGGTTGGGATGTTCACCGACTGTCGAGTGGGGAACGCCAGCGTCTGGCGCTGGTACGTGCCCTGGCCCATCAGCCCGATGTGCTGCTGCTCGACGAACCCACCGCCAACCTCGACGACAGCAACACCGAACGGGTCGAACGGCTGATCGCCGAGTGGCGTGCATCCGGCGGCTGCGCCTGTTGGGTCAGTCACGACCCGACCCAGCGCGCGCGCGTCGGTGACCGGAACGCCGTCGTCCGCGACGGCATCGTGGAGTTGGAACGGCGTGGATGAAACCCTGATCCCGCTGACGACGCTCGACCTAACGGTCGCGGCAGCGCTGGTGGTCCTGCTGGCCGTGCTGTCCTGGCAGCTGCGGCTCGGGATCGGTCGACGCATGCTGATCGCGGCGCTGCGCAGCACCGTGCAGTTGCTGCTGCTCGGCCTGGTCCTCAAAGCACTGTTCGGCATCACCAATCCGCTGGCCGTTGGCGGACTCGCCCTGGTGATGCTGAGCGTCGCCGGCTACGAGGTGATGGCCCGGCAGAAACACCGGCTACGCGGCTTCTGGGGCTATGGCACCGGTGCGATATCGATGTTTCTGTCGTCTTTCTCGATCGCCCTGCTGGCACTGCTCGGTCTGCTGCAACCGGCGCCCTGGTATGCGCCGCAATACGCGATCCCGGTGCTCGGGATGCTGCTTGGCAACACCATGACCGGGGTGGCCGTCGCGCTCGACAACCTGACCTCGCAGGCCGTGGACAGGCGGGCCCAGATCGAGGCGCAGCTCGCACTGGGGCACACGGCCGCGGATGCCGTCTCCGGGATCCGGCGCGACGCGCTGCGGGCAGGGCTGATCCCGATCGTCAACGCGATGACCACCGCGGGCATCGTCAGCCTGCCGGGCATGATGACCGGGCAGATCCTGGCCGGCAGCCCGCCGATGGAGGCGGCCAAGTACCAGCTGATGATCCTGTTCCTGATCGCCGCCGGCACCGGGCTGGGCAGCGCCAGCGCGGTAGTCCTGGGCAGCCGGCGCCTGTTCGATCAGCGTGATCGCTTCTGTCGCGACCGACTGGTCTCCAAAACCGGGCCATGATCGGTCCGTTTGGGTTAACCTGCGGACATGATCAATGCGCTGTTCCCGCTGCTGGTTGTAATGCTGTTGGCGTGGCTGTGGCTCGACAGCTCGCGTGCCCGTGAATTCGCCAACGTGCTGGCGCAGCGCTACTGCAATAATCGCGGCATGCAGTTCCTCGATCAGACCGTCGCGCTTTGTCGCGTC
>JASFVZ010000116.1:0-6590 GCA_050049565.1 Chromatiaceae bacterium
TGGTGGTCGCCAGCACGACGGTGCTGGTGTTTTTCGGCACCCACCTGCTGCTGGATTTCCCGATGCGCGGCTCCTACCTGGCCCTGGCCGCGGTGTTCCTGGTCGGCGCCATCGCCCTGATCAGTATTGGGCTGGCCGTCGCCGCCCGTGTCCGCAGCGAGGAACTGGCAAACGGACTGCTCGACATGGTCGCCTTCCCGATGATGATCCTGTCCGGCGTTTGGTTCTCGATGGAAGGCACCAACATCTGGGCCCAACGCCTCGCCGAACTGATGCCACTCTCGCATCTGGTCGACGCGGCCCGCCGGATCATGCTGGATGGCGCCGGACTGGGCGACATCCTGGCCGAACTCGGCATCCTGGCCGGGTTCGCTGCCGTACTGCTCCTGGTCTCGGCACGCGCCTTCCGCTGGCAGTAGCCGGCCGCTCCCCCCGCGCGCACCGCCGTCAAAATCCGGCAGGATGCCGATTTTTCGGCACGAACCCTCTCAAGTTTGCGGATCGTCAATGCCAAGAGGGCGGCCGTCCACTATATTAGATTATTCTTAATTTTAGTTAATCAAGCAATCATTAGGTAGTTAGAGATGATTCGCAACAACTTACTCGAGGAATACAGCCCGCTGTACTTCCTCGCTGCACTGGGCGCCGGCGGCGCCGCCATCACCTTTTTCATTTATTTGATGTTTCTGGTACCACACCCCGACACCCCAATGGTGACGTTCGATCACCTATGGCCGATCGTTACCGAAGGACACCCGGTCAAGGGCGCATTGACCGGAATGGCGATGCTCGCGATCGCCTTCTTCAGCCTGCTGCACGTTCGGCTGCTGGCCTGGAACCTGATCGAGTTTGCCCGCTTTCGCCGAACCGGCGCCTACGCGCGGCTGCTCAGCAGCAACAACGAGGCAGCGCTAATGGCGCTGCCGCTGACGCTGGCCATGAGCATCAACGTGATGTTGGTCAACGGCGCCGTGTTCGTACCCGGACTCTGGGACTACGTCGAGTACCTGTTCCCCTTCGCGGTCGCGGCATTCGTCGCTGTCGGTGGGCTCGCCATCCACCTCTATGCCCGTTACTTCACCCGGGTGATCAGCGCCGGTGACTTCGACCTCGACGAGAACAACAACCTGGCCCAGATGATCGCGGTCTTTGCGTTCGCGATGATCGGTGTCGGTCTCGCCGCCCCCGGCGCGATGAGCCACCACCTCGGCGTCAGCGCCGTCGGCATCTTCGGCGCGGTGTTCTTCGGCACCGTCGCCGTCGTCATGGGCCTGTTGAAGTTCGTCATGGGCTTCAAGTCGATGCTGCGCAACGGTATCTCACCGGCCGCGAGCCCGAGCCTCTGGATCATCATCCCGATCCTCACCCTGCTCGGCATCGCCACCCTGCGGATCACCCATGGCCTCTCCCACGGCTTCGACGCACCGGTCAGCGCGGGCTGGCTGTTCGTGATCCTGTCATCGCTGCTGTCCTTGCAGCTGCTGTTCGGCCTGCTCGGCTATACAGTGATGAAACGTGTCGGGTACTTCCGCGATTACCTGCATGGTGCGCAGCGCCATCCAGGCAGCTATGCGCTGGTCTGTCCCGGTGTCGCCCTGTTCGTGTTCGGGATGTTCTTCGTCCACGTCGGATTGTTGAAGAACGGTCTGATCGATCAGTTCTCGGCCGCCCACTTCGTGGCCCTTGCACCGCTGGTTGTCGTGCAGCTGCTGACCCTATTGACGCTGTTCCGTCTGAACGACCGGCTGCTGCGCAGACGGCGTGAGGATATTGACGAACAGCCGCTGGCGATGGCCGATGGATAGCCTCCGGCGCTGACGCCATGGGCCGGTATCGGCTGTCCACCGATGCCGGCCCTGACCTGCTCGGCGATGGCCGTGGCGCCCTTCTGCAGGGCATCGCTCAGGGCTTTGCCGCGCCGCTTCTGCTCTGCATTGATCGCCTGCTTGAGCTCCGCATCGCTCAATCGACGCCCGTCCACGGTCATCGCACAGCGCAGCGTTGCCTACTCCTCGAGCGGATTCGCTTCCGCCGACGGCAAATGCCCCCGTTTCTCGAACACATACCGGCACGCGGCCGTGGCCGGACCCGATCGCCGGGGAGATTCACCGGCCCGCCGCACCCCGGTGATCGCGTGCGACGGCCGCTGTATCGCGATCTCCGGCTCTGCCTAATGCAACCCGGTTCCCGCCGGCTGCATGTTCGCCAGCAGGTCTTTGCAGAAGGTGATCCGGACGTCCTCGGTGGGCCCCGGGCAGCCGGTCAGTGCGACGGCGGCGACCAGACCCGCGGTTGCGGCAGTCAGGGTATGCTCGAACGCGATTTACTATCCCTTGCTGATGATTCCGATCGACTCGGCTTGGGTTGGACAGCTAATCGTCGAGCGCGATACCGTCGACTTTCTGAAAGCCTCGCGGCAGCCTGCCGCCGCGCCTGCCGCGCTCGCCTTCATAGGCGTTTAGGTCGGCAGCCCGCAGGTTGAGGTACCGCTTGCCGGAGTGCAAGCGCACCTTGCCGCCTTCCGGCACGGCAAGGATATCGACCACGTACTCGCTGCGCTCCGCCACGGCCTTGGCCGGTATGCCGATGATCTTGTTGCCTTTGCCGCGGCTCAGCTGCGGCAGATCGTTGGCCGGAATCACCAGGATCCGACCCTGGCTCGTTACCGCGACCAGGCGATCGCTATCCGCATCGCTGATCGGGGATGGCCGTAACACGCATGCCCCCGCGGGCAGGGTCAGTACGGCCTTACCGGCTTTCTTGTTGGCCAGCAGATCCCTGGCCTGCACGCGGAAACCGTAACCGGCGTCCGACGCCAGCAGCCACCAGCGCTCGGGATCACCACCGAGCACGGCGACAAAGCCGTGTCCGGCGGGCGGGTTGAAGCGTCCGGTCAGGGGCTCACCCTGACCACGCGCGGACGGCAGGGTGTGCGCGGCGAGCGAGTAACTGCGCCCCGCCGAGTCGATGAAGATCGCCTGCTGGTTGCTGCGCAACCGGACCGCCTGGCGGAAACCGTCACCGGCCTTGTAGGCCAGTTCGGCCGGATCGATCTCATGGCCCTTGGCGGCCCGTACCCAGCCCTTATCCGACAGCACCACGGTGATCGGCTCGCTCGGCGTCAGTTCGGCCTCGTCCATCGCGGCCGCGGCATCGCGTGCCACGATCGGCGAGCGGCGCTGGTCGCCGTATTTCTCGGCGTCGGCCGCGATCTCCTTGCGCACCAGCGTCTTCAGCCGTTGCTTCGAACCGAGCGTGCGCTGCAGATCATCACGTTCGGTGGCCAGCGCGACCTGCTCGTCGCGGATTTTCATCTCCTCGAGGCGGGCCAGCTGGCGCAGCTTGGTGTCAAGGATGTAGTCCGCCTGCGCCTCGGTCAGCTCGAACCGGGCGATCAGGACCGGCCTGGGCTCGTCCTCGCTGCGGATGATCCGGATCACCTCGTCGAGGTTCAGGAATGCGACCAGCAGGCCTTCGAGCAGATGCAGGCGCTCCAGCACCTTGTCGAGCCGGTACTGCAACCGTCGACGCACCGTCGCAAACCGGAAATCCAACCAGGCGAGCAGGATCTCGCGCAGATCCATCACCCGCGGCCGCCCGTCCAGGCCGATCAGATTCAGGTTCACCCGGTAGCTGCGTTCCAGGTCGGTCGTGGCAAACAGGTGTGACATCAAACGCGCGACATCGACCCGGTTCGAACGCGGCAGGATGACCAGCCGGGTCGGGTTCTCATGGTCCGACTCGTCACGCAGATCCTCGATCCAGGGCAGCTTCTTGGCCTGCATCTGCGCCGCAATCTGTTCGAGTATGCGCGCGCCGGACACCTGGTAAGGCAGGGCCGTGACCACGATCGCGCCCTGGTCCTTGTGCCAACACGCCCGCATACGCAGCGAACCGTTGCCGGTTTCGTACAGGCGGCGCAGATCGGCCGGCGGGGTCACGATCTCGGCATCGGTCGGAAAATCCGGACCGGGCACATGCTCACAGATATCGGCGAGCGTGGCCTTTGGTTCTTCGATCAGGCGTATGCAGGCCGCCGCGACCTCGCGCAGGTTATGCGGCGGTATGTCGGTCGCCATGCCGACCGCGATCCCGGTCGCCCCGTTGAGCAACACGTTCGGCAGCCGCGCCGGCAGCATCGCCGGCTCTTTCAGCGTACCGTCGAAATTGGGCGTCCAGTCGACCGTCCCCTGCCCGAGTTCCGCCAACAGCACCTGTGCATAGGGCGTCAACCGGGCCTCGGTGTATCGCATCGCGGCAAACGACTTCGGGTCGTCGGGCGAGCCCCAGTTGCCCTGGCCGTCGATCAGGGGGTAGCGATAGGAGAAATCCTGCGCCATCAGGACCATTGCTTCGTAGCAGGCGGTATCGCCGTGCGGATGGAACTTGCCGAGCACGTCCCCGACCGTGCGCGCCGACTTCTTGTGCTTCGATGCGGCGGACAGCCCGAGTTCAGACATGGCGTAGACGATGCGGCGCTGCACCGGTTTCAGGCCATCCCCGACGTGCGGCAGGGCACGATCGAGGATCACGTACATGGAGTAGTTGAGATAGGCCTTTTCGGTGAACTGACGCAGAGGAAGGCGCTCGATGCCCTCGGCGTTGTACTGCGATTCCTGATCCATGTCGCTCCGATGGTCAGCTGGACGTCGCGATTCTACACACAGCGCCGGACGAAATCGGGGAGCCCGCGCTCACACGACAGGCGGACGCGTTGCGCCGCCTGTCCTGAACCTGTACTCAGGGCCGTCCGCGGTATGCGCTTACCATGACGGTTATGAATAAAGCCCGCCCCGCACCGTCAGCGGCGAAAACGGTCGAGCGACTCGCGGAGTTCCTCGCGACCCGTCCGCGGCTGTTCGTGCTCACCGGGGCCGGCATCAGCACCGGGTCCGGGATACCGGCCTACCGCGACAGCGACGGGGAATGGCGTCGCCCCAGGCCGGTGCAGCTGCACGATTTCCTGGCATCGCATCGGACCCGACAGCGCTACTGGGCGCGCAGCCTGGTGGGATGGCCGGCTTTCGAGCAGGCCAGTCCCAACGCCTGCCATGCGGCGCTGGCCGACTGGGAGAGATCAGGTCTTGTGGCCCAGCTGGTCACGCAGAATGTCGACCGCCTGCACCAGGCGGCAGGCGCCCGTCGGGTCATCGACCTGCACGGTCGCCTCGATCGGGTCCGCTGCCTCGACTGCAAGAGACGGTTTGCCCGCCAGCCGTTTCAACAGCGCCTGCAGGCACTCAACCCCGGGTATGCCGGACTCCGCGCGCCCGCCGGCCCGGACGGCGACGCCTACCTCGACGGCCTGCCGTTCGATGACGTCGTCGTGCCCGAATGCACCCGTTGCGGCGGCACCCTGAAACCCGACGTGGTGTTCTTCGGCGAGACCATCCCTCGCCGCGTGGTCGACGCATCGATCGCCGCGCTCGATGCAGCTGATGCGCTGCTGGTTATCGGATCGTCCCTGATGGTGTATTCGGGCTTTCGCTTCTGCCGACTGGCCGCCGAGCAGCGCAAACCGATCGTCGCCATCACGCCGGGGAGGACACGCGCGGACGACCTGCTGACCCTCAAGGTGAATGCGCGCTTCGAGGACGCGCTGCACCTGCTCGGCGCGGATCGGGTTACCCGCGATCGACCGGACGACCCTCGCCGATCCAGCCGGTAATGCCGTCGCGCACGTTATAGACGCGACTGTAGCCCAGGTTTTCCACCATATGCCGGGCCAGGGCATCGGTCCGGTTGCCGGTGCGGCAGATCAGCGCAATGGGCTCATCCTTGGCTACGTCACCGGTCAGACGTTCGAGGAAGCCGGGTTGTACCCGGCCGTTGGCATCCACGAAGGTCAGTCTTTCACTGCCCGCAACCACGCCGGTCTCGCGCCATTCGTCCGGCGTCCGGATATCGATCAGGGTTACGCCCTCGTCGATGAGCTGCTCCAGTCCCGTGGAGTCGACGTTCGTATAAGGCGGCTCCATGCAACCGGCCAGAAACAGGGCCGCCGATCCAACAAACAGGCCCTTCAGCGTCGCGTGCATCTCTCGTCTCCTCAACTGCTGGAAGATAATTGATGGCGCGTATTTCGAGGCCCGTTGCCGGAAGATTCAACACGGGGCAAAGCTGGGAATTATCCGCATGGCCCACTAGCCGTAGCGGCCCTGCAGAAACGGGTTGTGGGCGCGTTCCTGCGCGACCGTCGTGGTCGGGCCATGACCGGGTAGCAGCCGGACCTCGTCGCCAAGGGTGAATACCTGCTCGCGAATCGACCGCAGCAGGGCCTGGTGATCGCCGCGCGGGAAATCGGTGCGCCCGATCGAGCCCCGGAAGATCACATCGCCAACGATTGCGATCCGTTCCAGCGGATGAAAGAAGATGACGTGACCCGGCGTATGTCCGGGACAGTGGCGCACCTCGAGACGCTGCTGACCGACCGCGACCTGGTCGCCAGCGGCGAGCCAGCGGTCCGGTTCGAAGACCCTGCCCGGGGGGAAACCGACCTGTGCACACCAGGCCGGGAGCTCCGCGATCAGGAAACGATCGTCCGGGTGCGGTCCTTCGATCGGGACGTCGAAATGCTCCGAAACCTCCGC
>JASFVZ010000117.1:0-6578 GCA_050049565.1 Chromatiaceae bacterium
TATCGTGGACGCTATCGTGGCCCCTGACAACATAACCTGGCAGCGTCCTGCTAGCTGATCGCGTCGGTTTTCGGCCAAAAACGGACGGTCGAATCGCGCAAATTAGGACCTTGACACTGGCCGATAGCGGACGCTCGAATACGCCGCGCCGCGATGACCTTGGCGCAGCGCCTGAAACGGGTGTTCGGGATCGATATTGAGACCTGCCCGGCCTGCGGCGGGGCGGTGCGAATCATTGCGTGCATTGAGGACCCCGATATCATCGAAAAGATCCTCACCCACCTGGATGGGAAAGGGGCTGATTCCGGAGCCACCCGGCGGCCGCCACCGCAGCAGGGGCTGTTCGACAAGACGGGGTGACAACCCCAGGATGACCTCGTTTGGGCTGTGCCGTCAGCGGCACGGCCATGACGGCGGCTGGCCGGTAAACAGGCGGAGAGGGGGAAAGCGGGCCGGCGCGGCCGTCTTCGGGAAGAGTTCGGGGCCGTGATGCCGATCTGCACACCGATGGGTGACCCGGTGTGGCCGGCTGACGGCCGATGCCCAGGCTGCCGGGGGCAATCAGGCGAAACTGCCCGCTGCGAGCCAACCAAATAAAGGTCGCTTATACTGCCTATACGCCGAAATCGCTGGCTCGGAGGAGCCTGGTAGCATGCGCGAGAAAGGCTCTCTGTAATCCGCTAGTAACGAGAAAAGTTTGGGATTTGATACGTTTTACTGATCGCGCAACCTCACTTCACCTCACATGAAAATGGAGCACGCCGCATGAAAATCACGTTCCCGCGCTTGCAGCAACCCTTGCTTATGTCGAAACGCGACTTCCTTAAGTTCACCGTTGCCGCACTCGGCACTTTGCCGTTCAGCCGCGTTGCGCTTGCGCTCGAGGGGACATCATCAGCCGAGACGCTTTCTCCCGAACTTGCCAAGCAGGTCCTCGAATCCGTAGATAAAGACAGTGAACGGTTGACGACCATTTTTAAAGACCTCCACCAGAATCCCGAGCTCGGCTTCATGGAGACGCGCACGGCCGGGATCGTTGCCAAGGAACTCGAGGATCTCGGATACGAGGTCAAGACGGGCATCGGCAAGACCGGCGTCGTCGGAATCATGCGCAACGGTGATGGGCCCGTAGTGTTGTATCGCGCTGATATGGATGCGATCCCGGTCAAGGAAACGACGGGGGTTCCCTACGCCAGCACAGCTACCGGGACAATGCCTGACGGCAGCGAGACCCCGGTCGGTCACCTGTGTGGACATGATGCCCATACGACCTGGATGCTCTCGGTGGCCAAGACCATGGCAACGTTCAAGGACAGCTGGAAAGGCACCTTGGTGATGTTGGGCCAGCAGTCCGAGGAAACCCTGTCGGGCGCCACAGGTATGGTCGAGGATGGCATGTTTACGAAGCACGGGGTGCCTAAGCCTGATTTTGCCCTGGCCATGCACACGGCTCCTTTTCCACTTGGTACGCTTATAGGTTCCAGTGGTCCGATCATGGCCGGAACCGATATGATTGACGTGACCTTTCATGGGATTGGCGGGCACGGATCTTCTCCACAGTACACGAAAGACCCCGTCATCATGGCGACTTACGCGATTGCGCAGTATCAGGCGATTGTATCCCGCGTTATTGATCCCCGAGACACGGCAGTTATCACCGTCGGATCGGTAGATGCCGGTAACGTCGCCAACGTCATACCCGAGAGTGCGAAGCTGGGGGTCAACACCCGATTCTTCAAAGAAGAGGTTGGTGAACAGCTATTCAGGGGGATCAAGGCGATTAGCGAAGGCATCGCTCGTACCTATGGCATGCCGGAGGACAAAATGCCAACCATCGAGCGAAAAGGCCATGCAGGTGTTAATACAAATGACGAAATGTTGACCGAGCGGACAAATGCGGCCTTGCTGGCATCGGGTGCTGTGGACAAAAAGATGCTCATTACGCAGTTCCCGGCGGTTACTGGCTCGGAGGACTTTACGAACCTGTTCGTTGGCCTGGATGACGTAAAACCCGTGTACAAGTTCCTGGGCATCGTCTCTCCCGATACTTGGGCGCAGGCCCAAAAAGAGGGGAAGGAAGTGCCATGGTCGAACCATAACCCGAATTTCCTCGTCGATCTGGATGCCATTCCGCTCGGTGGAAAGATCGGCAGCATCATGGTCATGGATCTGATGGCGACCTAGGGTTTTTACCCCGGATGGTTTCGTTGTGGCCAGGTGCGGCGATCCTGTGACGAAGAGCCCGGCTCGATGTGGCATGGCGCAGCGGGCACCCGTGCTTCTGCGATTGGTTTGGTGGGTCGCCGTTGTGGTTTCGGCCGCAATCCCCTTCGTTCCAATCGCTGCTGATGCTCATCCACTGCACTCCGAGGCAATAGAACGCCCTTGCGAAATCCACCAGCCGGATGACAAAGCGTCACCGATCAACGGACGTTGCTCGTTTTTCATCGCGGCCGGATATCTGGTTTTCGAGCTCGATTCCAGGCAAGCCGGGAAGGTTGCGGGGTTCCAGATCGTTAGCGGAGCGATCAATCTGACCCAGGCCACCGGCACCCTGTTCCGAACGGGCGAGGGGGCGCTGGCGGACGGTCCGGTGGTACTGGCCGAACATTCGCCCCAGGTTGTTCATATGAAGCCTGGTCAACTCGCTGCCTGGGACAACGGTTACACGCTGCAGGTCAGCGGCAGCCCGGCCGAGTCAGATGGCTCCGTCCTACCGGTCGCGCAAGCAAACACGGAGACGCTTGCCAAGGTATTCGCAAACTACGTCGAACTCGGGTTTGCCCATATCCTCCCGCATGGATTCGATCACATCCTGTTTGTCATCGGCTTGTTTCTGCTGTCACCAAAGCTGAAGCCACTCCTGTGGCAAGTGAGCGCCTTCACGCTTGCGCACACCCTAACGCTCGCGCTTGGTGCTTCCGGCCTGGTGCGATTGCCCCCGGAATTCGTAGAGCCACTTATAGCGCTTTCCATTGTATGGATTGCGGTTGAGAATCTGATGACCAACCGGCTCCAGCGCTGGCGACTCGGAGTGATCTTCTGCTTTGGTCTACTGCATGGGCTCGGCTTCGCCGGCGTGCTTCTCGAGATCGGGCTGTCAGGCACACACTTCTACTCGGCCCTGCTGGCATTTAATCTGGGTGTAGAACTTGGCCAGCTGTCAGTCATTGTGCTTTGCTTCCTCGCTGTCGGTTCGATGATGAAGAGACCTGTTTATCAAAGGCTCGTGGTTGTTCCAACCTCGTGCGTAATTGCATTGACCGGAGCTTACTGGGTGGTGGAGCGAACAGGCTTTGTCTGAAGGCTTGAGTGGAGATGGACGGAAACATGGTGAAGTGGTTTCGTATTTGTCTGTTGCCAATAACCTTGGCGGTCGGCACGGCCGGCTGCGGTATGCAGGCCAAGGTCATCCAGGCGCGGCATTGGGACCTGAATGAGACGATTCGGGAAACATCCAACGAGCAACTCCTCCTGAACCTCGTGCGCCTGCGTTTCGACGACACGCCCTATTTTCTCCAGTTGTCGAGCGTTACCACCAACTTCTCGGCCGGCGCCTCCCTTGGCGCTACCGGCACCTTCCCCCAAGGAGACGCCGACAACGTCTTTGGGCTGAATACTGGCATCAGCTATTCGGAAAGCCCCACCGTGACCTGGGCGATCCCGGACTCACGAGAGTTCCTCGGCCGCTTTCAAGCGCCGATGGGGGCCGACCAACTTACAGTTCTCGCGCAGTCCGGCTTCGATCTGGTCGAGGTCTTTCGTGTGGGGGCACAGAAAATGAACCGACTTCGCAACAGGGAGTTTCACATCCGGGACGGCGAATTCCGGCCTGACAACTATCCGGAGTTCCTCGAGGCGCTCGACTTGATGGAGGCTTTGCGCAAAGAGGGGGTGATCGACTTTGCCCATTCATTGATGACCAGTTACGGTGGTGTGACTGTCCCAATTTCACAACTCGACACCCGGGGGGTTGCAGAGGGCATGCCCTATTCTCTGCTGTACCTGAGCCGGGAGCCAGGTATGGCTACGCCTTACCGGGTCTCGAAGCCCCTGTACCTGCGGTTTACGAAGGAGTCGGATCACGACCCGCGCGCCCAGCGGCTTCGGCAATTGCTGACCCTGCGCCCCGACCTTTACTCATACCCAATCACCGATACCGTGGATGTTTCACCGGAAGGCATTCGCGCGGTCGATGGCAAGCTTGCCGAAGTTTTCGAACCGGACGCAACATTGACGCATATCGCCCTGACCAATCGATCGGTTCTCGACATCCTGACCTTTGCGGCGGCCAGCGTCGATGTACCCGAGAGCGAGGTCGTCAGCGGTCGGGTGAGAGAACGCGATGCCCAACTCGACGAGTATCTTAATGTCCGGTTATCGAAAACCGAACCCTCAAATGCCTGGCTCAAGGTCCAGTATCGGGGCGCCTGGTACTACATCCCCGCAACGGACCTAAATGCACGGACGTCCTTTAGGCTGTTGAGTGCGATCTTCTTGTCGGTTGTCGGTGAGGTTCCGGGCGCGAAACCCGTTCTGACCCTGCCGGTCAACTAAGTGGGTTGAACCGGCGCTGCTCGAAAGCAGACATGAGGTCGGCTTGGCCATGCCGGTCTTTGTGCTCTTCAGTCTCGTGGCGCTGGTCGACGGTTTCGTGAAGCGGGATCTGCGACGCTGGGGTGGCGGCAGGGAGAGCTCGTTCGTCTATCACTGGGCAAAGCGTTCAGCGATGCCTCTGATGGTACTGAGCTGGGTGATCTACCTCGCGCTGCCATTCAGCCTCCATCCGACCTTCATCGTGTTGCCCTTTGCGGCACTTTTCGCGCTCAGCGTTTCGGTGACCGCCAGTACGTTCAAGAAGTACTTGTAGGGATAGCTACTCGGCCTGATACCCTGAGCCGCAGGACAACTTCGCAAGGAAGCGATCATGTTGCCGTCGCCGGCTTGCAGGGAAGCCAGTTCGGGTGGCAGCGCGCCGCCGTATGTGCGCCACCGCCCGGAGCGTACGCTCCTTTACCAACTCGTCGAGGAATACTACCCGGCGTTCAAGGTGCACCTGGCGGCGCAGGGCACAGATTTGCCAGGGTATGTGCAGCAGGAGTTCGAGGAATACCTCAAGTGCGGGCGTATCGAACACGGTTTCCTGCGCGTGCGCTGCGATACTTGTCATGCCGAGCACTTGGTTGCCTTCAGCTGGCCGCTCCTGCGCATCCTGCGCCCGCGGCATTAGTGAATCCCTTCACGTCACAAGAAGCGCGGCTTCTGTCCCAGCTGTGGTGCCCGGCGCATGGCCGAGAGTGCCGCGCTGCTGGTGGACGAGGTGTTTCCCGAGCAGCCGGTGCGCCAATGGGTGTTGAGCGTCCCTTATCCCTTGCGTTTTCTGTTCGCCAGCCGCCCCGAGGTCATGGGCCGTGTGCTCGGCATCGTCTACCGTTGCATCGCCACGCACCTGATCAAGAAGGCGGGGTTCTCACGTAAGACGGCGCAGACGGGTGCGGTCACGCTGATCCAGCGCTTCGGCAGCGCGCTCACAAAATCGTTAGGAACGATTTTGAACAGCCGCAGGCTGGCCCCGAAGGGGTGGAGGGCAGGATGCCCGGAATCACCTCAATGTCCACTTCCACATGCTGTTCCTCGACGGCGTGTATATCGAGCGGCCCGATGGCTCATTGTTTTTCCGCTGGGTGAAGGCACCGAGCGGTGCCGAACTGACCCGATTAACTCAAACGCTAGCGCGGCGCATCGGCCGGCACCTGGAGCGGCAGGGGTTGCTGGAACGGGATGCGGAGAATAGCTACCTGGCCGGTGACGGCCTTGAGACCGGGCCGATGGAACAACTTCTTGGTTCATCGATCACCTATCGGATTGCCGTCGGTCCGCAACAGGGCCGTAAGGTATTCACATTGCAGACACTGCCGGCGTGCGACGAGCCCTTCGATGATGGGGTCGGTAAGGTCGCCGGATTCTCCCTGCACGCCGGCGTGGCGGCGCGAGCGGATCAACGCCAGAAGCTCGAGCGGCTGTGTCGCTACATCAGCCGGCCGGCCATCTCGGAAAAGCGCCTGTCGCTCACGCCGAACGGGAATATTCGCTATCATCTGAAGACGCCGTACCGAGACGGCACGACACACGTCATCTTCGAGCCACTCGATTTCATCGCCCGGTTGGCAGCCCTTTTGTCGAAACCGCGGGTCAACCTCACGCGCATCCACCCGCGGGGGGGTGCGCCGAACAGTATCCCCGATTGGGTTAGTCAGCACGCTTGAACGACCGCTTATGAGGAACTGGGGCGTCGTGCCAATCCACGAGTTTTGGTCCGCTCTGTGTTGATTTCTGCCGTTTACGCCAGTCGACCGCCACACCCTGCATCAGCAGATACTTAATGTTTGTGCCGACGAATTTCCGCGGTTATTTGGCGCGGACCTATAGCGAGGCGATGGCTGCGGTCTGGACATGGTCGGGGCACGACACCCCAAGGTATGCCTGAAGTCGTCAGCCTTGGCTGACAAGCGATTGGATTTCCGATAAGAGAGACTGGCCGACGAGCCGGGCGTAGCGCCAGCTCAGATTTGATCGGT
>JASFVZ010000118.1:0-6478 GCA_050049565.1 Chromatiaceae bacterium
GCATCGGATATCCATACCGAGGACGAACAAAAGTCGGACCAGATCGCGGACCTGGTCCGCGAGGGCGGGGAGGTGATCGTTCAGGTCGTCAAGGATCCGATCGGGACCAAGGGCGCGCGTCTGACGACCAACATTTCGATACCGTCACGCTACATGGTGTTCATGCCCAACGTCACCAACGTCGGCGTCTCGCAGAAGATCGAAGACGAGGTGGAACGCGCCCGTCTGCGCGACATCCTGACCCGTTTCGCCGAGGCCAACGAGGTCAACGCGGGCTTCATCGCACGGACCGCCGCCGAAGGTGTCTCCGAAGAGGCCCTGCAGACCGATATGCGCTTCCTGTTGCGACTCTGGGGCGCCGTTCAGGACCGCGCGAGCAACGCGCCACACCGCGAAATGATCCACGAGGACCTGCCGCTGGCCCTGCGCGCCCTGCGCGACCTGATCAACCCGGAGGTGGAGAAGATCAGGGTCGACTCGCGTTCGACCTGGGAAAAGGCGCAGCGCTTCGCGTTGAAGTACATCCCGGATCACCGCTCGTCGATCGAGTATTACCCGGGCGAGCGCCCGATCTTTGATCTCTACGGCGTCGAGGACGAGATCCAGAAGGCCCTGGAACGCAAGGTCGACCTGAAGTCCGGCGGCCACCTGGTGATCGACCAGACCGAGGCGATGACGACCATCGATGTGAATACCGGCGCCTTCGTCGGTCATCGCAACCTCGAAGAGACCATCTTCAAGACCAACCTCGAGGCCGCACAGGCGATCTGCCGACAGCTGCGGCTGCGCAACCTCGGCGGCATCATCATCATCGATTTCATCGACATGACCGAGGACGAGCACAAGCGCCAGGTCATGCGGGCGCTGGAACGCTGTCTCGCGCGGGACCACGCAAAGACCCACATCTCCGAGGTGTCATCGCTGGGACTGGTCGAGATGACGCGGAAACGGACCCGGGAATCCCTGGAACATGTGCTGTGCGAGGCCTGTCCGACCTGTGGCGGGCGCGGCACCCTGAAGACCGCCGAGACGACCTGCTTCGACATCTTTCGCGACATTCTGCGGGAATGGCGGCAGTTCGACGTCGAACAGCTGTTGGTTCTCGCATCGCAGGAAGTGGTCGATCGCCTGCTCGACGAAGAATCGCAGGAACTGGCCGAACTGGAACAGTTCATCGGGCGCCCGATCAAGCTGCAGGCCGAGACCCTTTACAACCAGGAACAGTACGACGTCGTACTGATCTGACCCCCCCAGGGCGGAGATCGTCTTGCTGATCTTCAAACGACTGCTGGCCACCGTGATCATCGTGTGGGGCGTGCTGGCGCTGCTGGTGCGCAGCCTGACACCCCTGATCGACGACCTGCGTCCGGAGATCGAGCAAGCGATCAGTGACCGACTCGGCACAGCGGTCACTATCGGTGCGGTTACCGCGCGCTGGTATGGCCTGCGACCGCTGATCGAACTTCGGGGCATCCAGGTGGGACCACCGGGCAACGAGCTGTCGATTCGGCGGGCAGCGCTGGAGTTGGCGCCGATCGGCTGGCTCGGTCAACTCGGCGGGGGTGACTGGGGTGCACTGCTCGACGGGCTGAAGTTGACCCTCGAGGGGCTGGCGTTGACGGTCGCCCGCGAACCGGACGGGCGCTTCCACGTCGAGGGTTATGGCTTTCTCGGCGGTACGGAGGCACCTTCGCTACCGCGGCGCTTGCACCTGGTCGATACCCGACTGCGATGGATCGATCGCAGGCGCAACGCCGCCCCGGTCGACCTGACCGATATATCGATCCGGCTCGCGCGCGACGATCAGGACCTGGATCTCCGTGCACGTCTGACCACCCCGGCCGGAACCGCCGACGCGATGGCGCGGCTCGACGGCTACCTCGGCACCGTCGACTGGTCTGGCGACTCCTACCTGCACCTGGCAAACCTGGATGTGGCGCGACTGCTGGCACCCTACCTGCCTCCACGTTACGGCTTTCGCAGCCTGGTACTCAACCTCGAAGGCTGGACGCGCTGGTCAGCGGCCAGACCGATTCACACCCAGGGCCAGATGAGCCTGCGTGACCTGTCGTTGCGACCGCTGTTCGACGGTGCCGGAGCGTTGGACATCGCTGCCGCCAGCAGTGAATTCAGCGTCGCGCGCGGTACGGATAACCAGCTCCTGATCGGTCTCCGCCGGCTCCGCCTCGCCATGCCGGACCGTATCTGGCCGGAGAACTCGCTCGCACTGCAGGTGGCCAGGGAGGAAGACAGCTGGGCACTGGACCTGTATGCGGCGTACCTGGATCTCGCCGATACCAGCCGGATCGCGGGCGTCCGACCGGTGTTCAAAGAGGCCCGCAGCGTAATCGAAGCGCTACGTCCGCGTGGGCAACTCGAGAAGCTGCGCCTGCAGCTGGAATCCAGCGACGGCACGCTCCACTGGCATGTCGCAACCGGCTTCAGGCACCTGGGATTCGATGCCTGGCGCGGCGTTCCGGCCGTCGAAGGCCTCGACGGCGACCTCGTCGGACACTCGGGAGATATCCGGATTGATCTGCAGAGTTCAGGCACCGCGGTGACGTTCGAGACGTTGTTCCGAGATCCGCTCCGGTTCGATCGGCTGGCAGGGAGGTTGGCGATCGACGTCGGCGAAACCGGCTGGTCCCTGCGCAGCGATGAACTCGTGGCCGATGTCCCACACCTGCGCACGCGGACGCGATTGCAGTTGAGCCAACGCGACGGCGAACCCCTGTTTATCGATCTGCAAAGCGACTTTGCCGACGGCGATGCAAAGGGCGCTTCCCTGTACTACCCGGTTGGCAACATGCGCCCGCAGCTGGTGCGCTGGCTGGACCGATCGATCACCGACGGACGGATCGTCGAGGGCAGCGCCCTGGTGCATGGCATGGTCGACGACTTCGCCTTTGAGAGGACCCGAAGCGGGACGTTCGAGGTACTGTTCGACATCGCCGATGCGACGCTGGATTACAGGCCGGGCTGGCCACCGGTCGACGGGCTGGCGGCCCGTGTGCACTACCACGGCAACCAGCTCGATATCGTCGGGACAGACGGTCGAATCTTCGATAGCCGGATCGAGCGGGTTACTGCCCGTATCGCCTCGCTGAAGCCGATCTCGCCGGTCAACATCAAGGGAAGACTGCGCGGTCCACTGAACGACCATCTGAAGGTGCTCCGGGAAGGCGTCCTGCGGGAACGCTTCGGCAGCCTCGCCGCGGGCCTGCAGGGCAACGGGGAAACCACGCTCGACCTCGATTTCGCCGTCCCACTCGGCAAGCAAGGCGCATCCCGACTGAATGGCCGTTTGGCATTCTCCGACAATGCCCTGGCATTGCCGGCGTGGAACCTTGGGCTGGACGACATCAGCGGCGATCTCGCCTTCACCCTTGACGGTCTGTCGGCTGAAGGCGTCCAGGCCGAAGGACTAGGTCGACCGGTATCGATCGACGTCACGACCCGGAAGGACGGTACCACCCGGGTACGGACCACCGCGCGACTGGACGCCCAGACGATTCGGCAGCAACTGCCGAGCCTGCCGCTGGGGTTTGTGTCGGGTACGGCCGACTTCGTGATCGACGTGGACATCCCGCCCCACCGCGGGGAGGGCGCGAGACAGGCCATGCTGAGGGTCTCGAGTCCCCTTGAGGGGATCGAGATCGATCTGCCGCCGCCGCTCGGCAAAACTGCGGCGTCGACTGAAACACTCGCCTTGACCCTGCCGCTCCAGGCCGGCCCTGCCCCCGGCAAGCTGGTCTATGGTGACCGGCTGGCGGCCCGGTTCGACCGGGCGGGCGAGCGGATCGCGATCCGGTTCGATGATGTCCTGCCGGATCTCCCGAGCGAGCCCGGACTTCGGCTTGGCGGTACGCTCGACGAACTGGACATCGCTGCCTGGCACACGGCTACCGCGAAGTTGCCGCCAACGACCCGCGGCCCACTGCCCGACATCGCCGGACGGATCCGGGTTGCTCGACTGGCCAATCTGCCCTTTCAAATCGGACCGGTTGACGCCGACCTCGACAACCGCGCCGGCGCCTGGACGATCGGTCTCGACAGTCCTCAGTTGAGCGGCACGCTCTGGATCCCGGCGGATCTCGAGTCGGCGCCGATCGAAGCCACCCTGCAGCGACTGGTGCTCGAATGGCCGATGCCGTCGACCGACATGCCGACGCCACCTCCGGACCTCGGGGAATCGATCGATCCAACCGGGTTTCCGGGGCTGAGGCTGACCGTTGACGATGTGCAGGTCAATGCCGCGCACCTTGGGCCCCTCGCTGTCAATGCCGACCCGACCGGCGATGGATGGCACGTCAACAAGCTGACACTCGGCGATAAGACCGGGTCCCTGGTTGCGGACGCGCGCTGGGCCCGGGTCGATGGCGCGGTGCGTAGCGAGTTCACCGGCACCGCGGAAAGCGACAGCCTTGGCGATCTGCCGGTCGCCCTGGGCTATGACCGCCAGGTCGAGGGGGCGTCCGGAATGGTCGAGATGTCGCTGGCGTGGGCTGGCGATCCCATGCAGTTCCATCCCGCGACGGTCGAAGGTGATATGACGCTGTCGCTAGGGAAGGGGCGTCTGGTCGAACTCGACCCGGGCGCCAAGCGGATCGTCGGCCTGCTCAATCTCAATGCCCTGACCCGACGTCTGAGCCTCGATTTCAGCGATCTGTTCAGCGCAGGCTTCAGCTTCGACTCGATCGATGGCAGCTTCCAGATTCGTGACGGCGTGGCGTCGACTGACAACCTGCGCGTGATCGGTCCGGCGGGCAGCATGGAGATCAGCGGCTCAACAGCGCTGTCCCGGCGCCAGCTCGATCACCTGGTCACGGTCACACCGAAACTGGATGCCACGTTGCCGATCGCCGGAACATTGGCCGGAGGTCCGGTTGCCGGAATCGCGATACTGGTTGCCCAGCGATTGATGGCGAAGGAGATCGACGATGTCAATCGTTTCGAGTACCGGGTCCAAGGGGCATGGGACGAACCTGAGATTACCCAACTCGACACCGGCGGCGCCCTGTCCAAGCTGCTGAAGCCACCGAGCGTGCCAGGCGCGGTCACTTCCGATTCCGGGTCACCCGAAGAGGCGAGGTCTGCGACGACGCCGATATGGCCGGACGATGCCGCAGCGGCGCCACGTCCAGCGGTGCCAGCCCAGGAAGCGGATGCCGGAACCGGCAACCCGCTGCGCAGGCTGATCAATCTGCTCAAGCAGAGCAAATCCGAAGCGGGCCCCTCACCGCTCGACCAGGACTGACCACAGCCACATAACCCCAGGCTAATGCGCTTTGACGACCTGAGGACAAGCAGTACAGTGAGGGACTGAGCGTCACGAAGCCCGACGATGAGTGGAAGCAGAAAAACAGTCGCCGCGATCCAACTGGCCTCCGGCAGCAATGTCAGCGCGAACCTGTTGGAAGCAGAGCGTCAGACCGAGGCCGCCGCCAGAGCAGGCGCCGACCTGGTCGTGCTGCCTGAGAACTTTGCCTTCATCGGTCGAAACTGCAGCGATGCAATCGCATTGAGCGAGCGCCCCGGCAATGGGCCGCTGCAGTCGTTCCTTTCCCAGCTGGCCAAGCGCCTCGGCGTCTGGATCGTCGGCGGAACCATCCCGCTCGAGGGCGAGCATGCGGCAAAGTGGCGGGCTGCCTGCACCGTCTATGACGAGGACGGACGGCAGGTTGCACGCTACGACAAACAGCATCTTTTTGACGTTAACCTGATCGAGAGCGACGAGCAGTTCGTCGAGTCCGAAAGCATCGAACCCGGCGATCGGGTCATCGTGCTCGACAGCCCGGTAGGCCGGCTGGGGATCTCGGTCTGTTACGACCTGCGGTTTCCGGAACTTTACCGGGCCATGGTCGACCGCGGCGTCGAGGTGATCACGCTGCCCGCCGCATTCACCGAGATCACCGGTCGTGCGCACTGGGAAACCCTGGTGCGCGCGCGCGCGATCGAGAACCTCAGCTACGTGATCGCTTCAGCGCAGGGCGGATTCCATGTCGCCAGCCGCCAGACCCACGGACACAGCATGATCGTCGATCCTTGGGGCACCAAGCTGGTCGAACAGGAACGGGGTATCGGTTTCGTCATTGCGGAAATCGACCCGGAGTTCCAGCAAACCACACGCCGCAATTTCCCCTGTCTCGACCACCGCCGCCTGCATTGTCGCTGACCCCCTAACGCTACACGGAGTCTCCATGTCGGAAAGTCTCGCCATAGCCCGCGAAACCCTGCTCGACCGTCCCGGCCTGACCGAGGGCCACCTCGGACAGGTCATGGATCGCCTACTGAGCCGCCAGGTCGACGCCGCAGACATCTACTTTCAGTACGGCCGCCTGGAGTCCTGGGTGCTGGAAGACGGGATCATAAAGGAGGGCAGCCACAGCATTGAACAGGGTGCCGGGCTTCGCGCAATCAGCGGCGAAAAGACCGGTTTCGCCTATACGGACGACCTCGAACCGAAACGCCTGCTGGA
>JASFVZ010000119.1:0-6475 GCA_050049565.1 Chromatiaceae bacterium
CGAAACTTAACTTCTTCATTTCTCGAACTTTTGGAAGGCTAACCCCTTGAGCCACCGTCCCAGGAAAAGGTTCGGCCAGAACTGTTGCCCGGATTGGTTTTCCTCGGGATTCTGCGAAGTTAGAGAGGCAGGGGTCAGGGCTGTCGACGATTTCGCCTACAGTCCTTCAAGCCATTATCAGGGTGCCCTGCTATCGTGATGCCGAGCAGCTATCTGAGCCCCTTCAGCCGTTGCTATACTCGACGCATGGACACCCAAATTGAAGACGACGCACTCCATCTTCCACCAGAAGACAGAGCCCGTTTGGCCCTGCGCCTGCTTGAAAGCCTCGATGACGAATTCGCCGCAGATGCGGACAAGTTGTGGGCGGATGAAGTCAGCCGTCGCGCACGGGAGATTGACGAGCGTGCAGTGGCCCTGGTTTCTGCCGAGACACTGGAAGAACGGGTCAATGCACGCCTGAAGTGATTTATGAGCTGCATCCGAAGCAGCTCTGGAACACGAAGAGCAAGTAGCCTTCTACGAGCGACAGTCGCCTGGTCTGGGCGCCCGATATCACCGAGCCTTTCGGTCCGTCATGCGCAGAATCTGTGACGGCCCAACGCACCAGCGAGTTTCTACTGAACCGGATATTCGTCGGGTCTCACTAAATGGTTTCCCTTTCAGTGTCGTCTATCGCAGCGTCGATGATTCGGTCCAAGTGCTTGCCATTGCACACCATCGAAGGCGACCCGGATACTGGAGCGACCGGGCGTAAAGAACCGCCTGAGACAACCGGAAAGCAGAGCTGGCCGGACGCCGCCGCAAGCGCGGTAAGGGCGTAGCCGTGCCGACAGAGTAGTTGTCGCTGCCGACGCTGCGTAACGAGGTGTGGTCAATGGTGTCCATCCTTAATATCAGGTCGATTCGAAATCGTTGACGGCTCCTGGGATTTGCTGAAGCACCATCGGCATGCTGAATCTGTTGCTGGCAGCACTGACAACCTTGTGATGCTCGCCGCGATTGTTGGCAAGGCCTGAAAGGCTCAAGTTTCTGCGATAGCACGCACCGGATAAAGACCCCGATGCTGTCAGCGCCTTGCGACCGGTTCAGCCCAGACGCCGCTCCAGTTCCCGCTGCAGCAGTACTTTGACCTTGGCGGACTGCCGGTAGATCTCGTCCACTTTGTGAAAGTCCAACACCCGGATGTCGGTCAACGGCGAACGGAGATAGATATCGGGCCGGCTCTGTTCGAGCTTCTCGCTGAGGATGGTCTGCTGCATGATCTGGAAGGCATTGAAGACGGACTCGAGCAGGGACGGACCAGGCCGATCTCGTTGGATGCGTGTGCCCATTACATCCACGGCGATGGTGATATCGCAATGGGTGTCTAACAAATCGAACGGCACCGGGTTGACCATACCGCCGTCGACCAGCAGCCGATCGCCCAGCAGGTAGGGCTTGAACAGGCCGGGAAGGGCAGCGGACGCCGCGATCGCCGGTAACAGAAGGCCGTCCTTGAGCACGACCTGCTGGCGGCTCCAAAAGTCGGCGGCCACGACGGTCAGCGGGATCTGCAGGTCCGAGAAGGACTGCGCCGGTAGATGATGACCGAGCACCTTGAGAAAGTTGCCAGAATTCAGCAGGCTTCCTCGCGTAAGACCCGGACGAACGAGATCGGCGATCCGGCGGAGGTCTTTATTGAACAGAATCTCCCGCCAGTCATCCTCTTCCGAGATCACGAGATCGTCAACCGCTTTACGGATATCCTGCCCCGACAGTCCCGCGGCATACAGCGCCCCGATGACGGCCCCGATACTGCTTCCGGCTATCTGTGCCGGCCTGAGGCCGAGATCGTCCAAGGCCTCGAGAATGGGCACATGGGCGAACCCCTTGGCACCGCCACCTCCCAGGGCGAGTCCGATCTTCATTCGTTTCCAATCCGACGACGATGCGCATTGGCGACACGGTAGATCCGGACCGGCCTAAATGATTCTTCCCGATGGTGGAACATTCGATGATCTACTTCTTGCCGGCTACCGGCCTGGCTTCTCTCTTCTTCTTCAGGTGCTCGACATGTTCGATGAGGGTATCGACCGTTTCCCTTAGTAGATCGAGCTCATCAAGGTTGAGGTCATTCAGCTGTTCCAGATTGTATTCGATGGTTTCGATGATCTTCTTGTGCGGGCGCAGCATGGGACGCATGAAATAGCCCGTGATCGTCGCCACAATCGCACCAAAAAACAGCACAGAGCCAATCACGATCCATGCGCCTCCGATCAGCTGTCCCCAACCGGATACCGGCATGTCGGCGATACCCGCGGTCGAGAATGCCGCCACGCCCCAGTACAAAGCCTCTCCATAAGTATCAATCGACGACGATTGGATATTCCGCTCGGCCAGATACAGACTCGCCGAAGATATCAGCCACAGCAGAATCAGTAACACCATCATCCGGGTGAAGGGCGTATGAACAGAGACATCCTTGATGAATCTCCGCAATCTGGTTCGCGATTTCGCTCGTTTCATTGTCCACACCGAGGCAGCCGAAAAACCGCCGTTCTCGGAAGCCGATTCTTTAATCAGAAAAAGTGACCCTTTCCATCATCATCTACATTGCCGCCTTCGCTCTCATCTTCCCACCTGTCCACCGGCAACGGGTGCCACGCCAATCGGCATCATAATGGCCCGTGGTGACCTGGCGGTCGAACTCGGGTTCGAGCGGTGGTCCGAGGTGCAGGAAGAGAGCCTCTGGATCTGCGAGGCGGCGCACGTCCCCGTCATCTGGGCGACGCAGGTGCTGGAAGACATGGCAAAGACCGGTATGCCGTCACGGGCCGAGGTGACGGACGCTGCCATGAGTGGTCGTGCGGAGTGCGTCATGCTCAACAAGGGGCCATACATGGTCGACGTCGTCGGATTCCTGAGCGGTGTACTGGAGCGCATGGAATCGCACCAGACCAAGACGTCGGCCATGTTGCGCATGGTTATCCTTTTCGGATCTCAAGGCAACGTAGTCAATCGCGTCATGCCCCGTTGGGAGGACGGTGCGGTACCCTGCCCCTAACGGCTTTACAACAGACGTCACGCCCGCCGCAGCGCCGTGGATCGTTCATTCGGAGCATCACAGTGGACCTGATTCTTTTTGTCGTCGGCCTGTGTGCCCTCGTACTGGGGGCCGAGGCATTGATGCGTGGGGCCTCGCGGATTGCGGGTTCGTTCGGCATCTCGCCGCTGGTTGTCGGTCTGACGATCGTCGCTGCCGGCACCTCTTTCCCTGAACTTGCCACCTCCATGCCGGCAGCCATCCGCGGTCAAACGGACATCGTCGTCGGTAACGTGGTCGGTAGTAACCTGTTCAATATTCTTGGCGTGCTGGGCGTGTCGGCCGTCGCGGCGCCCGACGGACTGCCGGTATCGTCTCAGATACTGGCAATCGATCTCCCGGTCATGGTGGCTGTCGCGATTGCCTGTCTCCCTATATTCTTCACCGGCAATCGGATCGACCGATGGGAGGGGAGGTTGTTCCCGGCGTTCTACATCGCGTACTCGGCCCACATTGTCATGATGGCCGCACAGCATGAATGGATGAGGGAGTTCAATGGCGCCATGGTCTTCTTCGTGTTGCCGTTGACGACAATCACGCTGCTGATTCTTGCTGCGCGCCACTGGCGCGCGCGCTGACCGTCCACAGAGTCGTCCGCACCTTTGCCAGATGAAAGAGCAAACACCCAGATGCAGATAATCCGTTTCGAACTCGGCCAATTGACCGAAGGGGCAACTGCGCAGTGAACAAGGGCAAGGCCAAGATGCATGCGGATGTGCGACCAGAGTCCCAGGTCAGCGAGGCCTTATCGCAGATCCTACGAACAGCCTTCCGGGAGATGACCCAATGGGAGGACAGGGCCCGATCCTGGGAAGACATTGAAGGCGTGCATCAGATGCGGGTCAATTCTCGGCGAATGCGCGCAGCCCTGTCAGCCTTCCGCGCCGCCGTTCCGAAGCAAGTGAGCCAGCCTTGGAATGAGGAACTCGGATGGATCGCGGGCACGCTCGGTCCAGCGCGCGATATCGACGTCTTCATTACCGAAGGTCTGGCCTCTGTTCAGGGCCAGCTACCGTTGGCCGGTGCCGAGAAGCTGCAAGCGCTGGCCGAACAGCATCGCACCAAGGCCTATGAGGCGGTCAGGGCGATGCTCGCTGGCGATCGCTACGCCTCGTTCAAGGAAGGCTTTCGGAACTGGCTCGAGACGCGGGCCTGGGAGCAAGCCGATCTTGCCAAGAAGCCGCGTAAGACCCTCGACATCAGCATCTCGAAATTTGCGAGGGGGCGGTTGGATCGCCTGGAGCGGCGTGTGCTCCAAGCCGGTGCGGAGCTGAACAAGCATGACGCCCGGCAACTGCATCAGCTGCGGATCGAGTGCAAGAAGCTGCGCTACGGCTGCGAGTTCTTTTCGCCCGTCATTCCCGGCCTCGATACCTTCATCAATCAGTTGAAGGGGCTGCAGGACCTGCTCGGCGTGATGAACGACGTCTCAGTCATGAGCGGACTGCTGGAAGACCTGCTGAGGGGAACGTCCGACCCGGACGTCATCAGCTACGCTGGAGGCCTGGTAGGCTGGCGTAGCCATCAATCCAGCCAATTGCTGGACAGCTTCGAGGACCGTTGGCAGGCGTTTACACACGCCAAGCATCCGTGGTGACAAAGGCACAGCTCCACGTCAGGCACTGAGCGCGAAAGCTGCTGCCAATGCCCCCCATTCCGGGGTGGAACAGACAGCAGAAAGTCGCCTCGATGCGTCGTTTGCTCGCTGGGTCACGGCGCACGCCATTAACTGACACTACTTGAAGCATCTTTCATGTCAATCGCCCGGTCGTCAAAGTATGTTCACATAACTGCAATCTGATTCGCTTAAGTTCGGATGAGGAAACACGGGGGGCGACATGGCAACTTAATACTGCTTGGATGGTGGACGCCGAAACTGGCAGTGAGGGCACCTACGATTTCGAAGCCCGAGACGATCTCTTCGACGATACTCCGATTCGCATCGTCCGGGTCTTCATGGAACATGTCGACAAAGACATCTTTCCAGCCGGACACGTCGACTACGAAGTCAATGCTGCCCTAAAGCACGCTCCCCACCAGGTTGTGACCGCCATGGGCTCTCTGATTCTCGAAAAGGGGCCTTCGATACCCTTTACCTTGTTCATCTCAACGAAGACGGTCTCTTGAGATCCGATCCGCCCTTGTGACGGAGTGACGATCGCCCGTTTGCCAACTCGTCAGCCTTGATCGAGTCGTATCGCCGGCGCCTAGGAGTCCAGGATCCCATGGCCCGGTTGCAGAGCAGATGCCCACTGGACTTTATCGCCAGGGTGGCGGCCTTGATGCCGAAACTGCGGGTCAACCTCGACAAGATGTCCCTGGATCAGCCGGCGATAGCATTTGACCGGGTTCGTCTGAAGCGGGACAAGCTTGGCTCCAATCCAAGTAGTCGCTCGAATCGTGGCTCTCCCAGAACTCACGCTCCTCAGCTTCCGATTTGAACTCAGGAATCCTCTTTCTTGGCTTCGCCATAGAACATCCTCTCTTTGCGGTGCATGTCTCTTGCGGAGATCACACGAATCAATTTGCCACCATCACGCAGCGTGAACGTCACGTGAAGCAGACGACCATCCTGCGTCTTGTCCAAAGCGTGGAACCGTTGCTCTTTGTCATTGTGCTTTCGATCGGGCAGCAACAGCAACGGCTCATTGAAAATGATCTGCTCTGCCTCGCCCTGGGTAACGGCGTGCAGCCTAGCCTTGACAATCCGAGGTTGTTAGTTAGGATTCCTACCTATGAAGTTCGACGAAATCACACAACCGCTGGATCGTCGCCTGGCCGATGGCCTCACCCGACTCGCCGCGGTCGCGCGACAGCTGGATTGGCAGGCGGCCGCATCGGCTGGTCTGTCACCGACCCAGGCCGACATCCTGCGGTTCGTCGCCAACCGGCCTGAAGGTGCGCGTCTGACCGCGGCCGCGGCGCATAGTGGCGTGCGGAAGGCCACGGCCAGCGATGCCGTGACTACGCTGGAGAGCAAGTCGCTGTTGCGCAAGCAGGCAGACGCCTCGGATGGTCGCGCGATCGCGCTGAAGGCGACGGCCAAGGGTGCGCGAATCGCCAGGGATTGGCCGGCCAGCTTCGGACCTGTCGTCGAAGGGCTCTCGGACAACGAGCAGGAGATGCTGTTGGCCCTGGTGATCAAGATGATCCGCCAGCTGCAGCTTCGCGAATTGATCGCACCGCAAAGGACCTGCGTGACCTGTCGCCACTTCCGTGAAAACGTCGCGCCCGGCACGGCGTCACCGCACTTTTGTGCCTTCGTCGGGGCACCGATGGCCGAACGTCACTTGCGCGTCGACTGCCCGGAGCACGAATCCGCCGCCTGACGGCGGCTTAAACCTCCCCGTTACGAGTGTTCGGGGATCTCATTGACCTTTATCGTTAGGA
>JASFVZ010000120.1:0-6462 GCA_050049565.1 Chromatiaceae bacterium
ATGCGCTCGGCGAACAAGTCCGACACGCGGTCTTCGGTGGGTCTCTAGCATTCCAGAGCTGTCCCGGCCGCTGCCGGCCAAAGGCCGCGCGCAACCGGCTCGAGCCCGTGCGAAGGGGCACCAGGCCAACCAAAAATCCAAACCTGGAATGGTCGGTTACACTCGGTCGCAACCGACCACGGCTACAGCAGTCTCCCCGAGATGGCAGCATTGTCCGGCGCCAGGATTCTGATCTGCGATGACTCCAGCTTCGCGCGCAAGCAGATTGCGCGCGCACTGCCAACCGGTCCGGCTGTCGAGGCGGTCTTCGCGACAGACGGCGAAGAGGGGCTGGCTGCGATCCGTGCCGGAGGCATCGACCTGGTTTTCCTGGATCTGAACATGCCCAACCTCGATGGCTACGGGGTCTTGAGGGCGGTCCAGGAGGAACGGCTCGACTGCCCTATCGTCGTCGTGTCCGGCGACATCCAGCCCGAGGCCCATGAGCGGGTCATGCGGTTCGGCGCCGAGGCGTTCATCAGGAAGCCGGTCGCGGCAGACCAGATCGTCGCGATCCTTGAGCGCTGCGGACTGGCATCGGCCGGTGCGGGAGCGACGACACCGGCGCCGACTCCGGCACCGATCGACGTCGATCCGATCGACGGCCTGCGCGAGGTGTCGAACGTCGCGATGGGGCGCGCGGCCGATCTCCTGGCGCGGCTGCTCGAGGTCTTCGTCGAGATGCCCGTGCCGACGGTCAATCATCTGGAGAGCGGCGAGCTGCAGATGGCGCTGTTGCACGCGGCGGGCAACGACGAGGTATCGGCGCTGTGCCAGGGGTTCATCGGCGGCGGTATTTCAGGCGAGGCGCTACTGCTGCTGCATGAGTCGAGTTATACCGATCTGGCCGCGCTGCTGCGGCACACCGAGGCGCTCGACGATCCCGGACGGATCGAACTGCTGATGGATACCGCGAGCCTGCTGATCGGGGCGTTCATGAACGGCCTCGCCGACCAGCTCGACGTCGGTTTCAGCATCAGCCATCCGGTCCTGTTGGGGCATCATGCGGATATCGCGGCGACCGTGGCCCAGAGTGCTTCCGACAAGGAGAAGATCCTGGCGATCGAACTGGGCTTCAAGATCGAACATCACAACATCAGCGCGCAGTTGCTGCTCTTGTTCACCGAGGCGTCGATGCCGTCCCTGCACAGCCGGATCGCCTACCAGGTTTGATGGGCATGCTCGAAGGAAAATCCGAGCTGCGGGAAGTCCACTGGCTGATGGACATGCTGCAGTCGATCGATGTCGGCCTGATGGTGGTCGACAGCCATTATCGGTTGGCGATCTGGAACAGCTTCATGCAGAACCACAGCAACCGGCGGCCGAAGTCGGTGTTGAATCAACGGCTGTGGGATGCCTTCCCGGAGATCTCCGAAGAGTGGTTCCGACGCAAGGTCGACAGTGTGCTGCTGCTGCGCACGCCGGCCTTCACGACCTGGGAGCAACGCCCCTACCTGTTGCGCTTTCCCAGCTACCGCCCGGTGACGGGCACGGCGCCGTACATGTACCAGAACGCCACCTTCATGCCGTTGAGATCGGCGGACGGTGAGGTCAATCATGTCGGGATCATTCTGTACGACGTCACCGACGTCGCGGTCAATCGTGCCGATCTCAAGGCGGCGAACGCCAAGCTCGAGGCGCTGAGCCGGACGGACCGGCTGACCGGGCTCAACAACCGCGGCTACTGGGAGCAGCGGCTCGAAGAGGAGTTCCGGCGCAACCGCCGGTCGGGCGAGGTCTCGAGCCTGGTCCTGTTCGACGTCGACCATTTCAAACGGGTCAACGATATCTATGGCCACCCGTCGGGCGACGAGGTGCTGCGGCAGATCGCGCGCGTGGTCAGCGCCCAGGTGCGCTCGACCGACATCTGCGGCCGCTATGGCGGTGAAGAGTTCGCGGCGCTGCTGATCGATACGCCGGCGGACAAGGCGCGTGTCCTGGCGGAGCGCCTGCGCCAGGCGATCGCCGCCATGTCGATAACGACCGAGACCGGGACATTGTCGGTGACGGTCAGTCTGGGTATTTCGCAACACGCTGCCGACATGCAGAGCCACGAGCACTGGATCTCGACCGCGGACCAGGCCCTGTATCAGGCCAAGCAGACCGGCAGGAACCGGACCGTCATCTACGAAAATATCGGTGCCGCGAGTTGAGCCATGCCGTGGATGAGACGCCGGCGATCACGGCCGGCGCCATTCACGCCGCGTCCGATCTCAGTGTGTTGCTGACCCATGCAGGGTGTCAATCTGCCGGCATTCTGCATTTCCTGCTGAACGAATCGCCGTTTTCGCGATACTGAACAATTTTTGTCGAAGAAACAGGCCATTGACGCCGATTGACGCTGTCCAGAGATACTGTCAAGCGCACATTTACCAATTTTCTCAGGGGTGAATTGTCCAGCATATCTCTCCCCGTCGGCTAGATTTCGCTGACGCGTGTTAGTTAAAGCGTATTTATGAGCACATAAACCTCTTGCCAAGCAGTATCGGCACATCGTGTTCATCCACCAGTGGACTTGGAGGAGACTTAATGTCCGATATAACCAACGAAAGCCGGCGCCGATTCCTCGGCATCGCAGGCAAAGCCGGCCTATCAACCCTTGTCGCCAAAGCCGTCGGTATCAACCTCGGCGTCGTCGATGTGGTCTCGGCGCAAACCGGAAAGCGCGGCGTCCAGCCGTTCCGGTTCGCGATGATCACTGACTCGCATCTCTACGACATCGATGATCACGTGTTCGACCAGCAACTGATCGACGCGGTCGCTCAGGTCAACGCGATGGACCCGCTGCCCGACTTCGTCCTGTACGGCGGTGACATCGCGCACGCCGGCAAAAAAGCCGAACTGGTCAAGGGCCAAAAAATCCTTTCCGAACTGAAGATGCCGATGAAGGTCATCCCCGGCGAGCACGACTGGTATCTCGACATGGGCGAGGTCTGGCACGGGATGTTCGGCGACGACAACTGGTCGTTCAATCACAAGGGCTTCCACATCATCGGGATGAACTCGATTATCGTGGATGACTTCTGGACCGCCGCAGGGATGAGCGACAAAGAGCGCATGGAGGTGTTCTTTAAGCTGGCCAGCCCTATCGCAGGGCCTTGGGGGGTTGGCGAACAGGCGCTCGAGTGGCTGAAGAAGGATGTTGCGAATATCGAGCCTGATACCCCCGTCGTGATCTTTACCCACTCGCCGTTGTGGGACTACTACCCGCGGTGGAACTTCCAGACGCGCGACGCAGCCCAGATCCGCGAGATCCTGTCGAAGTTCGAGAACGTCATGGCATTCCACGGCCATGTGCACCAGACCGTGTTCAACAAGATGGGCAACATGAGCTCGGTCGGCTCGATGAGCACGTCGTGGCCTTGGCCCTACCCGCCGGTCGAACTCGCGTTCCCGGAGAGTCAGATGCACCGGGCCGACCCATCGATCTCTACCGATGGGCAAGGGATCTTGTCGGCTGACCTTAAGGAAGGGTATGGAGTTGCCAACTGGCATGCATTCGAAGACTCGCTGACGCCGTTTTTGGCTCGAGGCGTCAAGGTCTAAACAGGGGAGCGATGAACATGAAGAAGACGACAAAGGGCCTGATGGGCGCCGCTGTGGCAGTCATCGCGTCAACAGCACTGGTGGCGACTGCACAAGCGGGTCAGCCTCTCCCCGAGGAGGAGATGGCGCGACAGAAGGCGGAACTGTACAAAATGGCCGACAAGGGCTACGCCATCTGGCACGGCTCAATGCCCAGTACGACGACCAACGGTCTCGCCTGCGCCAACTGCCATCCGGATGCCGCGGCGTCCAATCCGCAGACCTTCCCGAAGTACATGCCGATGTTCGGGCGGGTCACATCATGGCGAGAGATGTCCAACTGGTGTATCGAGAACCCGCAGAAAGGCGAGCCTCTCGACATCGCCGGTGAGGACATGATGGCGATCGAGGCCTATGCGATGTTATTGCACCGCGGTAAGCCGATCGAACCTGGCCTGGCGACGCGCCAGACCACACCGGTCGCGGTCCAGTACGGGACAGGATTCCCGACCAAGCCAAGCGGTATAGGCTACGACACCAAGTGACCTGCCGGCCCACGATGGCGGCCTCGGCCGCCATCGACGGGCCGCTCGTGAGACAGGCGAAAGGCGCTCACCTTTGTCGGGAGCCCGTGACGGTGAGTGACTTGAGCTGCTCGGGGGTTCGAGTATGAGAAAAGCAATCTTTCTGATGGCGGCTGTGTTGAGTTCCTCCAGTCTCGCCGAACAGGCCTGTTTGGCCAGCGATGGTGCGCTGAGTTCACCGACGACTCGCTTCGAGGACAACGGGGATGGCACCGTCACCGACAAGCAAACCATGTTGATGTGGATGCGCTGTTCGGCCGGTCAGACCTGGTCGGACGAGGCCTGCGATGGCGCGCCAAAAGGCTACAGCGTTGACGAGGCGCGCCAACTTGCAAGGCAGGTCAACGACGACGGTGAATATTTCTTCAACGACTGGCGTGTGCCGAGCGTTCGCGAACTCGCAACGATCACGGAGCCGAAATGTAGCGCCCCACGCATCGATCTTGCGGTGTTTCCCGACACACCACCGGACTTCTTCTGGAGTCGCAATGCCCGTGCCGGCGACAAGTCATCCGGAACGGGGTATGCATTGAGCTTCGGTCCGGAGGGCGTGGGCTTCCCGCCGCAAAGTGAGAGCCACTATGTCCGCCTCGTGAGGCAGGCGCCCTGAAAAGGCAATCAGCAAGTATTCCAAGCCATGTCGATGATCTCGGAATCCCGAACGTAAGCGGCTGTCGGCCTGGAACTGTCAACAAAAATCCTGCGCAGAGCTTTGGTCGCATAGGCGGACTAGGCCAAGTGACCCGGCCATAGCGCAAACATCTTGAAAAACTTAAGGAGATCAGTATGAAAGACATTAACCGTCGCGGCTTCTTAGGCCGTATTGTCGTCGGGGCGATTGGCATCGCGACCCTCCCTGTCGTGATCGCAGAAGAAAAGAAGGAGCACCTGACCGAGGACGACCCGTACGCCAAGTCGATGGGCTTCGTCACCGATACGACGCGAGCGAACAGCAAGCGCTATAAAAAACACTCGGTCGACCAGTCCTGTTCGAACTGCCAGCTCTACAAGGGCGAAGCCGAGTCGGCCGAGGGGCCGTGTTCGTTCTTCGGTCATCGCATCGTTCCGTCGACCGGCTGGTGCCGCAACTACAAGCCAGTGAAGGCCTGACCGAGCCTGGCCCAGTCTCTCTGCGTGAGTCAGTGGGGCGCGGCAAGAGGTCTTGAGGGGGCTTGCCCCCTCTTTTTTTGTTTTTGCGGCAGCCATTTAGGCGTTTGTGTCTCAATAAATTGACATTTCACAATGACAATCTAGAATTACACAGTGAACCAATGCGCTCCGCAGCATTCAGCGCAAACGACTAAGACCGGCCTGCTGGCGGAGGACTTTATATGCGCGCAGACGCTCACGTATCTCGTTGTCGCCGTCCCAGGCCCCGCACGCCAACCCGCCCGAAACGCCCTGCCGCCATCCTTCTCAATCGTTCAGCCGTTCGGGTAGCGGGCATCCTTGCAATGGGTCTGATGGTCCTCCTGATGGGCTGTGATCAGACCGAATCGGTCCAGACCGGCAAACGCGGCCTGTCCTTCATCCAGTTCTACGAACCGGACCGGGTCGCGGCGCAGATCCCCGAGAACCAGATCCCGGAGCCCGAGTATCGCGACCCACCGATCGAGGGCCTGCCGCCGCTGACCGACGTAATGGAGAACGTCAAGGTACTGACCGACCTCAACCCGCTTGAGTTCTCGCGCCTGATGCAGGCCATCTCGACCTGGGTGGCACCCGACGCCGGTTGCGAGTACTGCCACAACACTGACGACATGGCGTCCGACGAGAGGTACGGCAAGAACGTCGCCCGGCACATGTTTGAGATGGTGCGTGACATCAATACCAACTGGAAGGCCCATGTCAAAGAGACTGGCGTGACCTGCTGGACCTGTCACCGTGGAGAGAACGTGCCTTCGGGTATCTGGTTCACCAACCCCGGACCCAAGGTGCCGGGGAACTACCTGGCCAACAAGGGCCATCAGAATGTCGCGGGTATCGTCGACAACGGCAATTCATCGCTGCCGTTCGATCCGCTGACACCGTTTCTGAAAGACGCGAACCTGGTGGGTATCCAGGGCACCCGCCCACTGGCAGGCGAGAACCGCCGCTCGATCAAGCAGGCCGAGTGGACCTACTCGCTGATGATGTATATCTCCAACTCGCTGGGTGTGAACTGCACCTATTGTCACAACACGCGGGCCATGGGGCGCTGGGAAGAGAGCCTGCCGCAGCGGGTCACCGCCTGGCATGGCATCCGCATGGTGCGGGACATCAATGCAAAGTACCTGGAGCCGATCAAGGGCCTGTTGCCGGCACATCGTCTGAG
>JASFVZ010000121.1:0-6456 GCA_050049565.1 Chromatiaceae bacterium
GGCCGTCTCTCGTCGTGCGGACCGTGCTGTTCAATGCCGGGGACGACAATGACCTTCGCGCCGTGGCCCTCGCATTCCTTGACGAGACCTTCGGCGGGCTGCGCGATGACAAGGTTGTATCCCTTCTTGGCGAAGTTGCGCGCCAAAGGCGGGCCGATCTGCAGCAATGCGTCGTTGATAATGGCGACGCGCTTGCCGCCCTTGGTCGCGTTGGTCTTGAGCGGTTCGCCCGGAATGATGGTCTTCGCTGATGCAGCGTTGGGCATCAGGCCCGCCGCCATGGTACCAGCGGCCGCAATGCCGGCAGCACCCGCGCGCAGGAAATCGCGGCGATCCATGTCCTGGGTTTCTTGATCTTTATCGTGTGAAGTCATTTTCGCCTTCCTCTCATCTGGTCAGTTGCGGCTCGTAGAGTCGTTGAATTTCGTAATGCGGTGCATGACCTACGCCTTCGGACGTGTCGCGGGGAATGGGATGTCGAGGTACTTGATCGCATCGCCACCGGTGACGATGGGCCGGCCGACCTTGTTGATCAGCTCCTTGGCTCTCGCGACCTGTTCCAGATTACTCGGACCTGTCCACCAGTCTTCGAGTCCTACACGGAAGTTGCCACCGCGCTCGAGCGCCATCCGGGCCAGGGGTGTATCCATGATGTCGCCACCAACCATGCCTACCGACCATTTCAGATCGAGTCCCTCGATCATGTGCAGATAGAGCTGCAACGCCTCGGGGATAGGCGGCGGCATGCCCGCCCAACCATAGTCAGCGAAGTACATGATGACCTTGGAACCACGGGGAAGCGTGCCTGCCCTTGCCATGGCAACGACGTTCTTCATCCAGCCCGGCTCAAACACCGAGATCGAAGCCCCGGTGCCGAGATCATTGCAGACGTCGAGAGCGATCCTCTCGTCCCCGGGCCAAAAGCCATACCACCAGAAGCCCTCCTTAGGCAGCATGCCGTTCTCATCATAGACCGCGATCGGGACGACCCCGGTGTCGAAAAGCACCATATTGGCAGCACCCGCTTCCGCCATTTTCCGGTAATGGCCGCTCTGTATTTCTGGGCGCCATGGTGTCCGGGTCTTCTTATACACGGCTGGATCGAAATTCGCCGTCGGGTAAAGGATGGCGTCGGGGTGCTTCTCGCGCACCGGGCTGAAGGCGTCGATGTATACCTGGGATGCGGCGTCTGCGTCCTCCATCGGTTTGTTGGTGTGTGCGTGGATGATTGTCGCGCCGGCATCCAGGCACTCAATTGCCTGTTGTGCGATTTCGGCCGGCGTCTCCGGTGCCGTGGGGTTGACCTTCTTGGTGGCCGAACCGTTGATCGCGACCTCCAGGATCACCGGCGTATCCGCTTTCCTGAACGCATAGTTGCTACGCAAATTCGAGGTTGCCGGTCCGGCGAACGTGCGACTTGCCGCCAGAGTCGCACCCGCAGCCGCAATTGCTTTTGCAAAGTCTCGTCTTTTCATTTTTGACTCCTCAGCTCCTTTAACCCACCACGACCGTGCCGTCTTCGCTGATCTTGATCTTGTCGCCGTTCTTCACGGTATTCATGAAGTCGTCGCCGAGCAGATCAATGGTGATCACTTTGCGGTCGTTCCAGACGTCGTCCATGATTAGGCCGCCTGCCGCGATACTGTCGATGTGCGACGAGAAAAGCATCGCCTTGAAGCCCACGCCGATCAGGTTCATCCCCATGATTGCGCCGGCACCCATGGTCGAGCCGACCGTCTGGGGCGTGCAAATGATCGCGCCTTTAAGTTCCTTCTTATACAGTTCCTTGTTGTTCGCATCGGTGCAGGGCGCGGTTTCAGTGTTACCGGCAAACATGTTCTCGAAATAGGAAGCGGACGTATTGAAGGGCTGCTTGGAAACCAGCGCTTCGCCTTCCAGGTTGCCGGATACTATCGGGCGCCCCTTAAATGTTTTCGCCATATCTGATTCTCCTGTTAACTGTGCGCAGGCCGCAGCTCTAAACCTTGCCGGTCATCATGATGTCGATGAGCTTCTGGTCGGGAAAATAGCGGATCGACGAGTAGGCGCGATTCTTGGCGGAGTTCGTTACGCCACGCACCCGCTCCGAGAAGCCCTTCATGCCCGAATAGACCACGGCACACATGTTGGTGTAGGAGACGCCGGCGGCCTTCGCCCTCCCGGCGAGTTCCGGCTCTTCCATCAGGATCCGCGTGCGAACGACGGTGGGCATGAAGATGTAGACGGGGATGGCCGTCTTATCCTGGCCGGCCTTGTCGAGCGCGTCGACGATCATCTTGGCCCAGCGCACAGACTCCTCATAGTTGCAGTGCGGGCAGCCGATAAAGCAGGCGGTCGGATCGCCGTCTTTGTCGGGCCACAGGTTCTCGAAGGAGTCGATGATCCGCTGCTGCTCTTTGTCGTCGTAGACATAGGTCTGGTAGCCTTCGGCTAGCATTTTACGGCCCTTTTCCTTGGGCTCCGGCGTGACGCCTTCGACGTGGTAAAGACCAACTGCACCGGATGAAGCGGTGGCACTGCCCATGTATTTCAGCTTGTGCCAGTTGTCGTTCGTGACTTCGCCACCCTCGAAGTACTTGTCGATACCGGCAACATAGGGAATATCCTCTACGCACTTGCGACCAATCGCCGTGCCGAGGGTGCCCCAATCCGGCTCCTTGGTCGTCTTGACGTCGATAAGCCACTTGGCCCGGCGGCCCTCATCGGTCATCAGGCCGAATAACGGCGCCTTGCCGAGCATGGCACAAATCATTTCCATGCCGGCGCCGTAGCGGTTGGTGCGGATACCGAGCACCGAGTTGCCGTAGTTCACGGCCGAGGACTCGCACCATGCGACGTAAGTGCCCGGCTCCGGCTTATTACCCACGTCGTCGGTATAACAGGCACAGGAGCGATAATTGAGGTCCGGTGCGCCGAGCCTGGAATGCACATAGTCCAGTTTCATCTGCAGCGGATAGCCCTGGTAGATTAGCTCCATCTCCTTTGGGTTGTTCTGCACGTTGTAGACGTCGTAGGGCCTAGGATTCACCGTATAGGTGGCATAGGACTTCAGTCCCGCGTCCGCGCACTCGTTGAGCATGTCGATGATTGATCCCAGGTAGGGCGCACCAATGAACAGATTGCTGTGGGGTGCGCCGCCGAGGTCCACCATTTTTGTTGCACCAAAGGTCTCGCCGAACCTCACCATGATCTTCATCAGCTTGGCCTTCTCCGGCCCTTCCTTGCCATCCAGGATGGCCTGCTCGTCGGCGGTCAGTTTCATCTTCGCCGATGCACTCTCTACCGTCGCACCGGCCTTGGATGCACCCGTGAACGTTGCCGTCTGGCCATTGGGCTTGCCGTCGGGCCCGAGACCGTTCATATCGGTGGTCAGCATGTGCTCTGCAAACTCCGGCACCTTGCCCGAGCCCGAACTGACACCCGTCGCCGCTTTGGTCGCGGAACTCTTGGCGGCCTGGTCAGCAACTGCCACGCCGGGGATGGAAAGAAGTGCCGTCGACGCCGGCACCATGACAACTCCTTTACAGAAATCTCTGCGGTCCATGATTCACCTCTCAGCTAGTACTTAATCCATCGGTGCAAAAGGAAAACCGACGGGAACCCAAGCAACGTGATGGTACAAACACTGAAACTTCATTTCTGCGCTTTTGCCTCGTTGGAGATGGGTTCTGCTTTCTTGGACAACGGGCGACAAGCATTTGCCGGCTCAAAACAGCACCTGCATAGTATGTAAAGATTTGGTGAACCGCTCTATGCAGAATCGGCAAAAAGAGGCGGTGCAATGTGAATGAAGAAGCACTCGGCGAACTGTGTTTCTTAATCGAGAATGAATAGAACAAAGAACACTACGGTTGTTTGATCTGGATCGTCTGACGAAAGAACCTCTGGCTTTTTCAGTCGGCCAAATAGTGTCGCATTCCTGGTGGGAACATATGCTCGGTGCCGAACGATGCAGCAGAACTTATCCACAGGTCAGCAGCACGAGTTCTCTCTTCACCTGCCGCTTGCCGCATTTCCGAAACGCGGATGGCTTCAAGCGTTTGGCAATCGTCCGTGGCCTTTGTCGTGGATCAAAAAAGCATCAAAAATGCAAAAAAACCTGAATTTTCAGCTTCCGCTCCCACCGCCATATTGATTGACTGAGAAGGCTCGTAACCCACCTCTCCCCTGCCAGGTGTAATAACGATGAGAAGCGCCGCTGGGGAGTCTTGCCCAAGAGTGGAGCTAATTTCTGGCATGAAACAGCTTGTCCTTCGTTTCTACGCGACGGTATTCGCTGGCGCTGTCGGCGTAGTGTGCTTCACGACACAGGTTCAGGCCCAAGACCGCGCAGACATGCAGGAGTTGTTACGCATCATTGAAGCACAGCAAAAACAGCTTGAGGCTCAGCAGAAACAGCTGGATGCGCAGAAAAAGGTGCTGCAGGAGATTCAGGCACAGATTGCGAACTCGCCTGAGAAGCCGGCCTCGACCGAAGCAGTTGCTGTAGCGAAGAAGCCTGCAGAAGAGGCGCCACCCGAAAAGGTGATTACGTCAGGTGGTGGCGAACGCGTCAAGCTCTCCATCTCAGGCCATGTCAATCGAATGGTCAGCATTATCGACGACGGCGATGAGACCGATACCTACTTCGTCGATAACGACGCCAGTGAGAGCCAGATTCGCTTTGTTGGCACAGCCGAGGCCACCGATGACCTGACGCTTGGCACGATCATTGAATTGTCGATTGCGCCCAACAAATCCGGGAGTGTCGATCAGCTTAACCAGGAAGAAAACAACACCTTCGACCAACGTAGGACAGAGATAACCCTTGATAGCAAGCAATGGGGCCTGTTGTCACTGGGAAAAGGCTTTACGGCATCCTACGGTACCGGTGCGGTCGACCTGTCCCGTACCAACGTTATCTCCTATGCCACGCTTGCCGATCTGGCTGGCAGCGTTTTCTTTCGGGAAAGCGACAGCGGTGACTTGACGGATCTCAGAATATTTCAGGCGTTCAACAGCTTCGACGGCCTCAGCCGCCAAAACCGGCTGCGCTACGATTCGCCGAACCTGGCCGGCTTCCGTGTCGCTACATCTGCCATCAGCGACAATCGCTACGATGCGGCGTTGCGATGGGGTGGGCAGAGCTCGGGCTTCAAAGCTGCCGGCGCGATAGCCGTCGCCGATCCCGATGAAGACAACGCAGATTTGCAGTACAACGGTTCATTCGCGGTACTACATAAAGATACCGGGCTGAACGCCGCGATTTCGTTGGGCTTACTGGAACGCGACGACCAAGACGACCAGCAGAACTATTTCTTCAAGCTTGGCTGGATCAAGAAGTTCTTCCCGGTAGGCGACACGGCCTTCAGTGTCGATTACACCCGGTCACTGAATCTCCCCACAGATGATGACGACGGCTATTCGGTAGCTGCGGCCGCAGTCCAGCATTTTGACAAGTACGGCACCGAACTCTTCGGGGTCTATCGGGTGCACTCGCTCGATCGGGATGACGAGGCCGATGTCGACGATATCGGTGTCGCGGCGATTGGCGCGCGAGTGAAGTTCTGATGAGGCTCCCCCCAAACTCAATTCGCACTTCGCGGTTGGTGCCGTTGGCGGTCGCATTGCTTATCACTGCCTGTGCTGGCTTTGAGCCCTTCGAGCATCGTGATGAACGGGAAGAGGGGCCGCGTGCCGGCTTGATCAGCGGTGAAGCCGGCGAGTTTGTGATTCTTCGTCGCTCCAGTGAAACGGAAGGTGACGAAAAGGCAGACAAGTGACGGAGTGACGCGGGAACGTCCATTCGTAATAAGCTGCAAACCGCGCCTGCCAAGTCGCCGTTTGGTCTGCTACTTGGAAAGTAGCGGTCGTTCAAGCCCATGCCGTAGAAGGGCGGCTGTTGGCTGTTCGAGCCATTGGCCGGTCCATTGCTTTGAAGCATCCTGACAGTCGAACTCTCCGAGCCGGGGGTGTCTCTTGTTGGCCGCCAAGAGACGAAACGGCTGGCCTAGGTTGCGAGCCTGAGCGCAATGCTCGGGCATGCGTCAGGAATCAGTAGAGTAAGGATGTGGCGCGGTGGCCTAAGGCCCAGCCTATCTGTTTGCCGCCCCTTTCGTCTGGCGGTGCCTCAATAGCCGGACCATCACTCCGTTTCCACATCCTCCTCATCGAACCGGACATGCAGATTTCCCGCATCCGGCTCTCGGACAAGACTTCACGCCTTCACCCACGCCACATCACACCCCAAGCGAGATAGACGAACGAGACGCAACGTCTCGTAGAGGTACGAGTCAGGATAATACCGGTACCCACTGCATCTGATCTTGTACTTGTTGCGCAACCACCGACGCAACCGCATCGTCGTGTAGCGGTCGAGCGCACGATAGGCGCGGCTGACGGTTCCCACTTGAAAGTAGTTCGCCCAGCCCCGCAACATGCGGTTCAACTTGCCCACCAACGCTGTGGTCTCTTGCC
>JASFVZ010000006.1:0-12807 GCA_050049565.1 Chromatiaceae bacterium
CCAGTTCTTCACCGGCCTGCGCGTTGAATGCAACAACACTGGCACCGGCCAGCAGTGCAACTTGCAGTGACTTCATCATCTCTCTGATCTCCAGCTTTAGGGGATTTTGACGGCAGACTGACTACCTGATTTTTTTCAACCCGGTAATTTACGGGATCAGCCAACTGACTGCCAAGTCCCGGCAGCCCGCTGCATGACATATCGACGCTTTTTCCACAGCAAAGTTCCGGAAATCACAATAGAACTGCTATTTGCGCCAGAAAGCCGGCGTCAGCAGGACCAGTAGCGTGAAGATCTCGAGCCGGCCGAGCAGCATGGCGAAGCAGAGGATCCACTTCCCGGGGTCGTGCATGTCCGCATAGTGCGCCCCGACGCCACCGAGCCCGGGACCCAGGTTGTTGATGCTCGCCGCCACGGCGCTGAACGCCGTCATCAGGTCGAGACCGGTCGACGCGAGCGCCAGATACATCACGGTGAAGCTGGCGACATACAAGGCGAAAAAGCCCCAGACCGCCTCGACGACGCGCGAGCTGACCGTCTTGTCCCCGATCCGCACCGGGATCTGGGCGCTCGGGTGCACCAGTCGGGTGATCTCACGCAGGCCCTGCTTGACCAGCAGCAGTAGCCTGATGACCTTGATGCCCCCGCCGGTTGAACCGGCGCAGCCGCCGACGAAGCTCGTAAACAGCAGCAGGATCGCGATGAAACCGGGCCAGTTGTAGAACTCGGCGGTCGTGAAACCTGCCGTCGTGCCGATCGACACGGCCTGAAACAGGCCGTTGATCAGCGCATCCTGCCAGGTGTCATAGGTCTCGGTGAAGTACAGCCCGAGCACGGTGATCAGGATCACGATACTCAGTATCAGGACATAGAACTTGAACTCCGAATCCTGCCAATACCCCTTGACGCTGCGATGCCGGAAAGCGACGAAGTGCAGCGAGAAATTCACCGCGGCAAGGAACATGAAGACGACCGCGATCATATCGATCAGCGGGCTGTTGAAATGCCCCATGCTGGCGTCGTGGGTCGAGAAACCGCCGATGGCGACCGTCGAAAAGGCATGTCCCACCGCATCGAAGACGCTCATGCCGGCGAGCCAATAGGCCAGCCCGCAGGCGACCGTCAGACTCAGGTAGATGTACCAAAGGGCCTTCGCGGTCTCGGTGATGCGTGGCGTGAGCTTGCTGTCCTTCATCGGACCCGGCGTCTCGGCGCGGTAGAGCTGCATGCCACCGATCCCCAGCATCGGCAGCACCGCCACGGCGAGTACGATGATGCCCATACCACCCAGCCACTGCAGCTGCTGGCGGTAATACAGGATCGACATCGGCAGGCTGTCGAGCGTCAGGATGACCGTCGCACCGGTCGTGGTCAGTCCCGACACGGACTCGAATACGGCGTCGGTCACTGAGAGATGCGGGTCCTCGGCGAGGATGAACGGCAGGGCGCCTATGCCCGAGAGCACGGTCCAGAACATCACCACGACGACGAAGCCGTCGCGCAGGCGCAGCTCGCGATGTGATCGGCGCACCGGCAGCCAACTGAGGATGCCGGTCCCCAGCGTGAAGGCAAACGCCGTCGCAAAGGCGGCGGCCGCGCCGTCATCGATCAGCACTGAAAGAATAAACGGCGGCAGCAGTGTGAAGCTGAATATGGTGAGCAGCAGGCCGAGGATTCGCTGAACGGCGGCGAACGACATCAGGAACCGCTACAGGAAGGTGATACCGACCTGGAACAGGCGTTCGACATCACCGATGCGCCGTTTGTCGGTCAGAAACAGGATCACGTGATCCTCGGATTCGATCACAGTGTCGTGGTGGGCGATGACCACCTCATCCCCCCGCACGATCGCGCCGATGCTGGCACCCTCCGGCAGCCTGATATCCTCGACCGCCCGGCCAATCACCCGTGACGATGACTGGTCGCCGTGCGCAACGGCCTCGATCGCCTCGGCCGCGCCGCGTCGCAGCGAGTGCACCATCACCACATCGCCACGCCGCACATGCGTGAGCAGCGTTCCGATCGTCGCATGTTGCGGCGAGATTGCAATATCGATCGTACCGGAGTGCACCAGATCGACATACGCGGCGCGGTTGATCAGCGCCATGACCTTGCGCGCGCCAAGGCGCTTGGCCAGCATCGCCGACAGGATATTCGCCTCATCATCGTTGGTCACGGCACAGAAGACGTCCGTATCCTCGATGTTCTCCTCGAGCAGAAGGTCCTCATCGGCCGCGTCGCCCTGCAGCACGATGGTGTGCCGTAGGTCCTCGGAGACACGACGTGCACGGTCCTCGTTGTGTTCGATGATCTTCACGCGATAATCGTTTTCGAGTGCCGTGGCCAGGCGTCGGCCGATGTTGCCGCCACCGGCGAATATCAGGCGTCGGAACGGCTTTTCGGCCTTGCGCAGTTCGGCCATCACGGCCGGGATGTTCTGCGCCGCAGCGACGAAGAAGACCTCGTCATCCGGCTCGATCACGGTGAAGCCCTCTGGCTGGATCGCCCGGCCCTTGCGGTAGATCGCAGCAACCCGTGCCTCGGCGCCACGCAGATGCTCGTTGAGCGTCTTCAATTCATGCCCGACCAGTGGGCCGCCGTAGTAGGCACGCACCGCGACCAGGCGCACCCGGCCGCCGGCGAAATCCAGTACCTGCAAGGCCCCCGGATGTTGGATCAGCCGCAGGATGTAGTCGGTGACCAACTGCTCTGGGCTGATCAACACGTCGATCGGCAATGCGCCCTGGCTGAACAGCGCAGGATGCGCCAGGTACTCGGGCGCGCGGACCCGGGCGATCTTGGTCGGCGTGTGGAACAGGGTCCAGCAGGTCTGGCACGCGACCATGTTGGTCTCATCGCTGTTGGTCACGGCGATGATCATGTCTGCATCGTCGGCACCGGCACGTTCCAGGACATCCGGATGCGACGCCAGACCCAGGACAGTGCGGATATCGAGTCGGTCCTGCAGATCACGCAGCAGGCCTGGATCCTGATCGACCACCGTGATGTCGTTCGCCTCGCTCGACAGGTTGTACGCCACGGTGGTACCGACTTGGCCGGCGCCCAGGATGATGATCTTCACGTCTTTGTGTTGTTTTTGCTGACGAACGCGTCGGCCTAATTCTAGCCCGCATGTTGCACCAGTTTCCGGGATGATCGCGCCAGGCAGATATCCCGGACGCCGCAGCGACGGGCGAGTACCGTGTGCGCCTCCGTCGGCGCCGACGGTCAATGAATCGCCCGACGCCGTTCGCACAAGGAAGGACGCGGCCCGTTGTGCAAAGAGCCTGGATGGCAGGCGCGAATTGAGCCCGAAAGTGGCCGCGAAACCGTGATGCCTCCTCTAAAGACGTTCTGATCGACGAACCTCTTCGACCCATCAGGGCAGGCATTGCCGGCAGCTGCCGATTCACCATCGGCGACGGGGATTTGTGCGCCGACAATCAGGAACCTTACTTGAGTAATTTAGTCAGAATATTCGAAACCTTTAATACTCAAGGAGCAGTAACCATGAGTGGCCTGATCAGCAACTTCCCCTACGACGGCGTAGTGACCGTCAACCGGGTGATCCTGAAGCCCGGCTACACCGTCGACGATCTGCAGGAGCGGGTCGCCGAACTGTGTGAGAACGTGAAGACCTATCATTCCGACACCGGCTTCGTCGGCGGCTTTGTGGCGCTCAACAGCGGGCAGATTTCCAACGAGGGCTCGACGATCGGTCGGCCGGTCGACAATGCGCTGAACCAGCGTGAAGCGCTGATCGTGACCTTCTGGAACTCGTTCGAGGAACACGAGGCGTCGCACCGCAGTGAGACGTTTCAGCCGCTGTTCCGCAAGGTGCTCGAACTCTGCGAGAACGGCAACGAGGAGATCGCCTACGAGATGTTGTGGTCCGGCAGGGCCTATTCACCGGAGGACGCGAAGGCCGCACGCGAGGCCAAGGAACGGTTCGCCGCCTAGTCGGCCGCACCGTCGGGCCTGCCGCCGCGGCCGGCCCGATGCCGGCCTTACCGTGGAGTACCCAACATTTCGAGCGCGCGGCGCTTGGCCGCCTCATGGTAGGCCTGCTCGAAGGCGTGGTACTCGACCACCGAGACCTTGCCATCACCGAGTGCCCGCGCGACATCGCCCCGTAACGACGGAAACTGCTCGACGGCAGACTGCAGCTCGACATAGGCCTGCGCGCCGATCTCGACTTCTTCGAGGATCATCAGGGCCACGACACCGAGGCCGCCAATCATGACGCCGACGGCCAGTGGTACCTTCAGACGCTGCCAGACGCCGTCGCCGCCCAGGGCGTCCCAGAAGTACTGTCCGGCAGCGAGGATTGCCGCAGCGGTGATACCGACCACGCCTTCGCCATAATCGCCCGCCATCAGGTTACCGGCACCCCACAACGCGATTACGACAGCGAGCAGATACATCGCGTGATCAACTGCGGCCGATCGGCCCGTACTCGGCCAGGCATAGCCGCTGCAGATCGTTCGGCGCAAGCTCGATGTCCAGACCGCGGCGGCCGCCACTGACGAAGACCGTCTCAAAACGCCTCGCGCTTTCGTCGAGTACCGTCGGCAGGCGCTTCTTCTGCCCCAGCGGGCTGATGCCGCCGACCAGATAACCGGTCACACGCTGGGCCTGCGCGGGATCGGCCATCTCAACGCGCTTGACGCCACAGGCCGACGCCATGGCCTTCAGATTCAGCTGTCCGTCGACCGGCACCACGGCCACGGCGAGGCGTTTGGCATCCCCGTTCAATGCGATCAGCAGGGTCTTGAAGACACGCGACGGATCGAGCCCCAAGACCTCCGCCGCCTCGTGCCCATAGTTGGTGTTCGCCGGGTCATGCGCATACTCATGGATCTTGAACACGACGCCCGCTGCCTGCGCCGCTTTGACAGCCGGTGTCATCGTCGGTCCTTGATCTCGATGCCACGATCACGCAGCTTGCGATAGAGGTGCGTCCGCTCCATGCCGACCTCCTCTGCCATCTGGCTGACATTGCCGCCGTGCTTGTCGAACTGGTACTCCAGGTAAGCCTTTTCGAACCCATCGCGCGCATCACGGAGCGGCTGGTCGAAAGAGACACCAGGCAGGCCTGCGGCACTCGCGACCTGCGCGGCACCCATCGCGGCCTCGAGCTCCTGCGGCGTGATCTCATCGCCGGCACCGAGGATCAAAACCCGTTGGACCAGGTTCTTCAGTTCACGGACGTTGCCCGGCCAGTCATAGTGACGCAGCAGGTTTTGCGCGGCGATCGAGAAGCGCCGGTAGGGCAGCTTTTCCTGATCGACCAGACGATCGACGGCACTCTCGAGCAGCTCCGGGATATCCTCGCGGTGTTCGCGCAGGGGCGGCACGACCAGTGGGACGACGTTGAGCTGGTAGAACAGGTCCTCACGGAAGCTGCCGTCTTCGACCGCTTGCTGCAGATCATGGCGCGTGGCGGCGATCACCCGCACGTCGACATTGACCGGCGCCGAACCGCCGACCCGTAGAAAGGCCCCGGTGTCGAGCGCCCCGACGAGCTGGGCCTGGGCCTCGAGATCCATGTCCGCGACCTCGTCCAGGTAGAGGGCACCGCCGGCGGCCTGTTCGATTCGGCCGTACTGGATCTCGCCATCGGATTCGCTGCCGAACAACTCACGCGCGGCATTGCCCCTACTGATCACCGACACGCCGACATCGATGAACGGCCGGTCGCGGCGTGCGCTATGGGCGTGCAGGTAGCGCGCGAAGGTCTCCCGTCCGCTGCCGGGCTCCCCGGCAATCAGCACCCAGGTGTCATGTTGCGCGACGCGTTTGACCTGCTCACGCAGTCGCTGCATCACCGGGCTATGGCCGATCGGTTCGATCAGCGTCGAGGCGCGCCGCTTCAGCCCGACGTTTTCCTGCGCCAAACGGTCGGCCTCCAGCGCACGCTCGACGGTCAGCAACAGTTTGGCCAGCGACAGGGGTTTTTCGAGAAAGTCGTAGGCGCCGAGCCGGGTCGCTTCAACAGCCGTCTCGACAGTGCCATGCCCCGATATCATGATCACCGGGCAGGCCAGACCACCGCCGCCGGCCCACTCCTTGAGCAGGCTGATGCCATCCAGGTCCGGCATCCAGATATCGAGCAGGATCAGATCCGGGCGGCGATCACGCAACGCGGTCCGCGCCGCCGCGGCATCCTCCGCGGTCGCTACGCTGTAGTTCTCGTCTTCGAGAATCTCTCTGACCAGTTCGCGGATGTCGGGTTCGTCGTCGACCACCAGGATGTGTGGCGCACTCATAGGGCTCTTGCCTCTTCACCGATACGCGGCGGCATGGCCGTCTGGGATGCCAGCACCGGCAACCGTAGCCGCACCTGGCCGCCACCGCCGGCGCGATTGTCGGTAGTTATGGTCCCGCCGTGCTCGGCGATAATGCGCTTGACGATCGCCAGGCCCAGACCCGTCCCCTTGGTCTTGGTTGTGACGTAGGGCTCGAACACCTGGTCGATCAGCGCCGGATCGAAGCCGGGCCCGTCGTCGAGAATCTCGATTTCGACGAAACGATGTCCCGCCTCCTCACCCTGCTGGCTGACGATCACGACATGCCCCTGTTCGCCGGCTGCCTCCAGTGCATTTTTCAACAGGTTGTGGATCACCTGACGCAGCCGGACCGGATCGGCTTCAATCATGAGCCCGGGCGCGTCAAGCCGGAGTTCGATGCGCTGCGACGCGCCCTCGTACAGCGCGATCACCTCGCCGAGGAACGCATCGACGACCACTGGCTCGGCCTGCAGCTGGGCCGGCTTCGCATAGTCGGAAAAATCATTGACCATCGCCTTCATTGCTTCGACCTGCTGGACGATCGTGTGGGTTGCGCGGTCGAGGACCTGCACCTCGGACGCCGGCAACTTGCCGAGATACTTGCGTCTCAGGCGTTCGGCCGACAACTGGATCGGTGTCAGCGGGTTCTTGATCTCGTGCGCCAGGCGTCGGGCGACCTCGCCCCATGCTGCGTCACGCTGGGCCTTGACCAGCTCGGTGACATCATCGAACACCAACAGGTGCCCGGTGGCACCGCCCGTCATGGGGACCAGCGGCGAATGGCGACAGAGCAGGACCTGGCGACGACCATCGCGGTAAAGGGTGATCTCATCGCGACCCTCCGGCAGGCCGTGCGCCAGCCCGTCTGCAACCCGATCGACGAACGGCCGCAAGGGCTCGCTGACTTTACCGAGGGCGCGCAGCGGCTGCCCGTAGAGGCCGGATAATTCGACCGCCAGGATCTGTTCCGCGGCACGGTTGGCTGTCTGCAAAAGCCCCCGGCGGTCCAGCGTCATGACGCCCGTGGTCAGCCCACGCAGCACCGTTTCCAGGTAATTGCGCTGCGTCTCCAGCTTGCGCCGGCTGTCTTCCAAGGCGTTGTGCGCACGGGCGACGCGGCGCGTCATCGCGTTGAACGATGTTACCAACAGGCCCAGCTCGTCACCGACCTTGGGCAGTGGCAGCTGCTTGTTATAGTCGCCGCTGGCCACCGCACGCGTGCCCTCGGCAATGTCACTGATCGGCTGCACCAGCCGCCGCGCGGTGAGCAGCGCCGCCCAGGCGGCGGCGAACAGACCGAGCAGCAGGACCAGCGACAGGCTCAAGGCGAAACTGAACTTGATCTGGCCGCGCATGTAGGCCCGTGTCCGATAGGTCTCATAGGCCTGCTGGACGCTCGCGCTCAGTTCGCTCAGCGACCGCGGCATCGGGTAAAGCGCCTGCAGGACGATTCCGCGCTGTTCCGGATCGAGTACCAGGCAGCGGACCATGAGTTCACCGTCCGGGCCGGTCGCGACACCGACATAGTTCTCACCGCTGATCACCTGCTGCACCATCCCCCCATCCGGCGGCGTCGGCGCAAGGACCTCCGGATTGGCATGGCTCATCGCCAGCACCTTGCCCTGCATGGTGTACAGCGTCATCTCGGTTGCGCCGGCCGCATCACGCAGTTCGCCGATCCCGAGCGCAATTGCCGTCTGCGACGTGTCTTCGATGCGGCTGAGGAGTGACTGGGACAGCTTCAGCAGCTCCCGCTTGTGCAGATCGAGCGACGTCCGACTGAGCGCCAACGCGTCCTCCATGGCACTGTCAACCTGGAGATCGAACCAGCTGTCGATGCCACTCGACAGGAAACGCATCGAGTAGAAATAGACCACGCTAACCGGTGCCAGCGCGAGCAACAGGAAAAGGATCGATAACCGGGCACTGAGCCGGGACCCGGCAACGCGTCGACGGTAGTCGCGCAACAGCTGCCAGAGATTCCAGCCGACCCACAGGAACAATACGACCAGCCCGACCACGGAGAACAGCAGTAACGGGATGAACCACTGGCCGAGTTCTTCCGACCGCTGCACCGCCGCACTGATCATGTGCAGCGCGCCGAGCAGCAGCACGACCAGCACAACCGAAGCCAGTATGTCGAATCGCCGCTTCTTCATGGCTTGAGTTGCCACTCCCAGGGCTCGCTGCTGATCGACCAGTCGCGCGTGAGATAGGCCATCGGCCGCATGGGCAATGGCAACGCCTCGATATCCAGGCTGACCTGGAGCCGCACGAGGTATTCCTGCTCCAGGTCGAGCGCGGTGCGAATGATGATTGGCATCGCAACGATGCGCCCCAACGCACGCAGCGCGCTGTCGCGTGTCGCAAAGGCCTGTGGCTCAGCCTGATCCAGATTGCGCAGCTCGTACAGACCGGACAGCGGACGGTATCGCAATACCGTCCGCAAACGGTGTTCGATGATGTCCTGCTCCCAAATCCAGGCCCGGGCACGACGCAGCTGAACATGGGTCTCGAAAGTCAGTGATACGCCGTTCTCGAGCGCCTCCATGACCGTCTCCGTCAGGTCATAGTCGATCTCGGCGTCGAGCAGGATGTAGTCGTCCTCGCTCAGCGTCAGCGCCACCTGCCGGAACTCGATCCGCTCGGCATGGCCGACGAGTGGAACACAAATCCAGAGCAATCCCAGAAAGGTTCGCGCTAGCGTCATCATGAATCAGCGTCGTCCCGCTTGATCAGCGCGGCGTAGAAGAAACCGTCTGTATCGTTGATGCCAGGCAGCAACTGTACACCCTTGCCACTGCGCCGACCGGGCATCGCCGGCAGTTCGAGTGCCTGCATATCCGGATGTCTGTCGAGAAAAGCATCGACGCGCTCGGCGTTCTCGGCCGGCAGCAGCGAGCAGGTCACGTACAACAACCGACCGCCGGGTCTGAGAAGCGGCCATAGCGCATCGAGCAGCGCATCCTGGCGCGCACCGAGTTCCTTGATGTCTCCCGGCCGGCGCAACAGCCGGATGTCCGGATGGCGGCGCAGGACGCCGGTCGCCGAGCAGGGCGCATCCAGCAGCATCCGATCGTAGGTCCGTTCGGCCCAGGACCCGGCGGGCTGGGTAGCATCTGCCGCGACCAACTCGGCATGGCGACCGGCGCGATCCAGATTCTGGGCGACCCGCTCCAGTCGCGCTGCGTCGATATCCAGTGCGGTCAGTCGAAGCCGATCGGCAGCCTGCAGCAGGTGCAGGGTCTTGCCGCCCGGTGCCGCGCAGGCATCGAGCACCGTCTGGCCGGGTTTCAGGTCGAGCCAGGGTGCCGCCAGCTGGGCGCCCGCATCCTGCACCGAGACCAGTCCGTCCTCGAAGCCCGGCAGCCGATCGACGCCGACCGCTGCGTCCAGGACCAGAGCCGAGGCAATCCCGGCATGCGGGCGGGCGGCAAGCCCGGCCGCCCCCAGGCGCTTGGCGTAGTCACTGCGTGAGATACGCCTAAGGTCTACGCGCAACGTCATCGGCGGTCGTTGCTGCAGTGCGGCGCAGATCGACTCGGTCGCATCGGGCCAGGCAGCCCTGACGGACTCGAACAACCAATCCGGCAGTGCGCAGCGTACCGCCGGATCCCGATCGACGATCTCTGTCAACGTGGCCTGCTCGCGCTGCAGGCGGCGAAGCACCCCGTTCACCAGCCCGGAAGCCCACGGTTTGCCCAGTTTGCGAACGGTATCGACCGCGGTCGATACCGTGGCATGGGGCGGCACACGGCTGAACAACAACTGATAGGCACCGACCATCAACAACACCAGCAGGTCCCGATCACGTGGCTTGAACGGGGACTTCAACAGCCCCGAGACCAACGCGTCCAACCGTCGGTACCAACGGCAGACCCCATAGCTCAGATCGGCCGCAAGCGCTCGGTCGCGCGCGTCCGCGAACCTGTCCGCTGCAATCAGCTGTTGGTCGAGGGACCGGCCGTCAAGTACGGCCAGGACGGTGCGGACCGCGGTCAATCGTGGATCGGACATCGGCGCCGGGTTCGATGAGGGGCTCAGTCGCCGCCGAGCACCGTCCCCTGGATCTGGTTGGCGTTGATGAAATCCTGGGCGCCCATCGGTCGCTTGCCGGGCAGCTGCAGCTCGGTGATGCACAGCAAGCCATCACCGGTTGCCACCTCGATGCCGTTGCGGCTGGCGGCCATCACCGTACCCGGCGCAGCACCGACGCCGCTGGCCGCGTGCGCCCGCCATACCCTGAGGTTGGCGTCTTCGTAGCGCGTCTGCGCGACCGGCCAGGGATTGAAGGCCCGCACCTGGCGCTCGATCTCGACAGCCGCCCGGGTCCAGTCGATCCAGGCCTCGGCCTTGTCGAGTTTGCGGGCATAACAACTCTGCGCGTCGTCTTGCGGTGTCGGCTCGAGCGAGCCGTCGAGTATCCCGGGCAGAGCCGCCATCAGCGACTCGGCGCCGAGCTCGGCCAGCCGGTCGTGCAGACTGCCGCCGGTCTCCTCGGGCCCGAGTTCGATCTCGTCGACGCGATACATCGGGCCGGTGTCCAGCCCCTGTTCCATCTGCATGATGGTGATGCCCGAGGTCCGGTCACCAGCGAGCACGGCGCGCTGAATCGGCGCTGCGCCGCGCCATCGGGGCAGCACCGACGCGTGGATGTTGACGCACCCCAGACGGGGGGTGTCGAGCACCGCCGGCGGCAGCAGCAGCCCGTAGGCAACGACGATCATCAGGTCGGGACGCAGGGCGGCCAGTTCTTCGACCGCCGCGGGGTCCTTGAGATTGGCCGGTTGGTAGACCGGCAACCCGGCGTCGAGTGCGACTTCCTTGACCGGGCTCGGGCTGAGTTTGCGCCCCCGACCGGCCGGTCGGTCTGGTTGGGTATAGACCGCGACAACCTCGTGCTGCGAATCCAGCAGCGCCCGCAGCGGGGGAACGGAAAAGTCGGGCGTGCCGGCAAAGATAAGGCGTTGGGCTGTGGTCATGGGTTTGGGAACCGGGTCTCAGCGGCCGGCGGGATGCCGAACTAGTCTTCGGAGCAGTCGCCGGCCAGGCCGCCGCTGCATCGACGTGGCCCCTGCCAGGTCAGATCGCGCGGCGACGGGCCGTCTTGTCTGCCGACTGGCGGGCTTCCTTTTCGAGCTTTTTGCGGATCCGCTGGCGCTTGAGACTCGACAGGTAGTCGACGAACAGCTTGCCGTCGAGGTGATCGATCTCGTGCTGAACACACACCGCCAGGAGGCCATCCAGGTCCCATTCGAACGGTTGGCCGTCGCGACCGAGTGCGCGGACCCGAATGCGCTCGGCGCGCTGCACGGTCTCGTAGACGCCCGGCACCGAGAGGCAGCCCTCGTCCATCTCTTCCTCGCCATCTTTCTCGAGAATTTCGGGGTTGACCAGGGCCAGCGGCGCGCTGCGATCCTCGGAGGTGTCGACGACGATGACGCGCTTCGGCACATTGACCTGGATCGCCGCCAAGCCGATGCCGGGTGCGTCGTACATCGTCTCGAACATGTCGTCGATCAGCTGGCGCACACTGTCATCGACCTCGTCGACCGGCTTCGCCGAATTGCGCAGCCGGGGGTCCGGGAAGTGCAAAATGTCGAGGATCGCCATGATGTTTCTCGCGCTCTGTTAACAATCACCGCTAGGGGGCTGTATGCGCTAGACTTTCACCAGCGCAGTGTGGTTTTTCGCCCGTCACCCTAAAGAGTACAGGCCAACCGGCCGTAAATAGTACCGCAATCACCGTGATTTGACCGACTGGAAGTCGTCGCGACGCCAAGGGAATCCCATGATTAGTTTCTGCAAAAGATTGATCCTGATGCTGTTTTGTGTCGCGTTGGCGCCCGCCGCGCTTGCCGACGACCTGTTGCGTGCCGATCACCCGGACACCTATACCGTGGTGCGTGGCGACACCCTGTGGGACATCTCCGGCCGATTCCTTCGCAGGCCCTGGCGCTGGCCCGAGATCTGGCATGTCAATCAGCAGATAGCGAACCCGCACCTGATCTTCCCAGGCGATCAGCTCGATCTGGTTTACATCGACGGGCGTCCGCAACTGAGGCTGCGGCGCGGTACCCTGAAGCTCTCGCCGACCGTCCGGTCGACGCCCTGGGACGGCGCGATACCGACTATCCCGATCGATGCGATCGGACCGTTTCTCACACGGCCCTACGTGCTCGATCAGGAAGAACTCGACAGCGCCCCCTACGTCGTGAATTTCGGTCCGGAACATATCCTCGGCGGCGCCGGCCAGAAGGCCTACGTGCGGAGCATCGACGGCAGCGAGCAGTTGAAGTGGGAGATCGTGCGCCCCGGCGGCCCGTACAAGGACTGGGACACCGGCGAGATACTGGGCTACGAGGCCCTCTACGTCGGCACTTCGCAACTGCAGCGCACCGGCGACCCGGCGACCGTATTCCTGAATTCGACCGAACGCGAGTCGGTCATCGGCGACCGGCTGATCCCCGCCGGCGAAGCCCGCGCCACGGCGAACTTCATGCCCCACCCGCCGCCG
>JASFVZ010000122.1:0-6451 GCA_050049565.1 Chromatiaceae bacterium
CGATCCGCGGCCACGTCGATGTCGAGCCGCTGCCGGAGCTCCGGCTTCTGGGTCGCTATGCCAGCCGGGCAGTTGTTGCTGTTGCAGATCCTTGCGCCGATGCATCCGATCGCCTGCATCGCGCTGTTTGCGAGCGCGATGCCGTCTGCGCCGAGGGCGAGTGCCTTGACGAAGTCGGTCGGTACGCGCAGTCCGCCGGTGATCAACAGCGTCACGTCGCGCCCGATGCCCTGTCGATCGAGAAAATGTCGGGCGCGGGCCAATGCCGGGATGGTCGGCACGCTGATGTGGTCACGGAACATCAGCGGCGCCGCCCCGGTGCCGCCACCGCGACCGTCGAGGATCAGGTAGTCGGCGCCGGCCTCCAGTGCAAACCCGATATCTTGCTCGATATGGTTGGCGCTGAGTTTGAACCCGATCGGGATGCCGCCGCTCAGTGTCCGCACACGCTCGCCGAAGGCACGGTAATCCGCCGTCGTGGTTAGGTCGGCGAAGGTCGGCGGTGACACGGCGGCCGTTCCTTCGGGGATCCCCCGGACTTCGGCGATCTTGCCGATGTTCTTGCTGGCCGGCAGGTGTCCGCCGGTACCGGTCTTGGCGCCCTGGCCGCCCTTGAAGTGGAAGGCCTGCACCTTGTCCAGGAGATCCTCGCTGTAACCGAATCGTGCGCTCGCCAGCTCGTAAAAATAGCGGCCGTTCTCGGCCTGCTCCTCCGGGAGCATCCCACCCTCGCCGGAACAGATCCCCGTGCCTGCGCGTTCCGCACCCCGCGCCAGAGCAATCTTCGCCTCCGCAGACAGGGCGCCGAAGCTCATGTCCGAAACCAACAGCGGGATGTCGAGCGACAGCGGTCGCGATGCACGCGGCCCGATGGTCAGCCCGGCGTCGACCGGGACGTCTTCCATCAGCGGCTTGCGGGCGAATTGCGCCGGCATGATCTGGATGTCATCCCACTTCGGCAGGCGATCTTTCGGAACCCCCATCGCGGCCATCGGGCCGTGATGGCCGACCTTGTCGAGTCCATGGCGCGCGAGCTCGTGGATGAACTCGACGGTCGGTTCCTCCGGCGTTGCCCTCGCCGGTGGCACCTCGTCGGCCGCCGCGACGACGCCCGGGCCTTGTTCGCCCACCTGTGCGGCATGGAACTGCGCGTGCGTCCCATCGCAGAACGGTGGGTTCGCGCTGTGTTTACAGGCACACAGGTAGACCTGCTGGTCCTCCTCCGGCACGTAGGCCAGGGGCGAGAAGCCCGTGCCGGCGTGCGACCCGTCGCAGAAGGGCTGGCTGGCGGATCGACCGCAGGTGCAGAAGTAGACCTCTTCGCCCTTGACCAGTTCGACCTGAACCGGCTTGATGCCGGCGATAACGGGTTTGTTCATTGTCAGGATCACCTCGTTGCACACGGTTGGCTGAGCATTGGGTCGGGCTATTCAGGGCAGGTCGAACAGCAGGACCTCGGCCTGGTTCAGGCCTTCGAGGTGCAGCGTCTGCAGACCGTCGATAGCGAGACCGTCGCCGCCGTCGAGCACGGTCTCGTTGACTTTGACCTGGCCGCGAGCCACGTGAAGATAGCCCTTTCTCCCCTCCGGCAACCGGTACTGGGTCGACTCCCCGGCCGCGAGCAGCGACCCGAACAGCAAGCCGTCCTGATGGGTCGCGATCGATCCGTTACGCCCGTCCGGCGAGACCAGCAGGGCCAGCCTGCCGCGGCGCGCCTCTGCCGAAAAGTGCTTCTGGTCATACGCCGGGTCAACGCCGAGTGCGTTGGGCTCCAGCCAGATCTGCAGGAAGTGCACCGGTTCTGTGGCGGAGTGGTTGTACTCACTGTGTCTGACCCCGGTGCCGGCGCTCATCCGCTGGACATCGCCGGGGCGGATCACCGAGCCGTTGCCCATGCTGTCCCGGTGCTCGAGCGCGCCCTCGAGCACATAGCTGATGATCTCCATGTCTTCGTGGCCGTGGGTGGCAAATCCGCCGCCCGGGGCGACGGTGTCGTCGTTGATCACCCGCAGGTTGGAGACGCCCATGTGTCGAGGGTCGTGGTAGCCGCCAAAGGAAAAGGTGTGGCGGCTGTTGAGCCAGCCATGGTTGGCATGGCCGCGTTCAGCGGCGCGTCGCAGCGTGATCATCCTGGTCTCCTGTGACTCTGGGTCTGTGATGCACCCAAGATAAGGATCGATGACTGCGCGATAAACCGGGCGCGCGGCAAAGGACTATTGCGCGTCGCGAAACAATGGGGCCGCGACCCGGCCGTGCCGTCAGGGTGTCGACTGTGCCATCTCCACCAGGGTCTTGCGCGCGCTCTCCGCCGAATCGATCGGGGATGCCAGCCGGACCCGTATGACGTCCCCGGCATGGCGCAGGTCCATGCCATCGGCATCGATCCCGAGCATCTCGACCGCCTGGCCGGGGTCGACATGTGCGCTGACGCTGGGGCCCAGGTAGGTACGCAGTGCCGCCTGGTGATCGGCGTTCATGTGCTCGATGATCCGGGCTTCGGTGGCGGCCTCGAGCGGGTTGGGGCGGACGATGCGCTCGGGTCCGATCCACCGGGCCGTGGCAAAGCCACCGTTCCAGTGCATACGGATCGTGTCCAGGCGGTAGAAATGGAAACCCAGCGAGGCGTGGTAGTCGCGGGCCTGGGGGAAATAGCGGAAATAGCGTTCGGCGTCGGACTCCGGCTCGGTACGTCGCAGTTCACCGAGCGCCGTCAGGCGAGCGTGTTGTTGCACGTCGCCCGCTTCGTCGGCCTTCAGGGTAAGGCAGCAACGCGGTTCCTGTTCGATATTGCGGGTGTGCTGCGACAGCGGGCTGAGCAGCAGCAGCGGCTCGCCGTCGCGTCCGAGCACGAAGGGCACCACGGAGCCGAACGGGTAGCCGGGGAGCGCCGCGGACTGGGTGCCGAGCACGCCGTGGCGTGCGGCTGCCCACAGGTAGCGGGCCTCGGAGGTGGATTCGGCTGCGTCTTGCATGTGGACAGATTAGGCCTTTCCACAACGGTAAGCACCGGATTAGCACCGTTTCGGGGCACGGAAATCCCGCACAGCTGCCCGCGGAATCGCGTGCCCCGCAAGGTGCAAACGGCAGGCGCTGCGCGTAGAATCGCGGGCCCGCGGGTTCCAGCTTCGAGGCAATGGGCGGCAAGCTCTATATCCGCACCTTCGGGTGCCAGATGAACGAATACGATTCGGCAAAGATGCTCGACGTCCTGCGCGAGTCGCACGGTCTGACTCCGACCGATGACCCGTCGCAGGCCGACGTGCTGCTGCTCAACACCTGCTCGATCCGTGAAAAGGCCCAGGAGAAGGTGTTCTCCCAGCTTGGCGTCTGGAAGGAGTGGAAGCAGGCACGGCCCGATCTGGTGATCGGCGTCGGTGGCTGCGTTGCGAGCCAGGAAGGTGACGCGATTCGTGAGCGCGCGCCGTTCGTTGATCTCGTGTTCGGCCCCCAGACCCTGCACCGGCTGCCGGACATGCTGACGCAGACGCGCGCCTCCGGTGCACCCGCGGTAGATATCAGTTTTCCCGAGATTGAAAAGTTCGACCGCCTGCCGGAACCGCGCGCCGACGGGCCCAGCGCGTTCGTCTCGGTCATGGAGGGCTGTTCCAAGTACTGCACCTTCTGCGTCGTGCCCTATACGCGGGGCGAGGAGATCAGCCGACCGTTCGACGACGTCCTGGCCGAAGTCGCGCAGCTGGCGGCACAGGGGGTGCGCGAGGTCAACCTGCTCGGGCAGAACGTCAATGCCTATCGTGGACGCATGGATGACGGCGAACTCGCCGATCTCGCACTGCTGATCCGCTACATCGCCGCGATCGACGGAATCGATCGTATCCGTTACACGACGTCGCATCCGGTGGAATTTTCCGATGCGCTGATCGAGACCTATGCCGACGTCCCGGAACTGGTCAGTCATCTGCACCTGCCGGTGCAGTCGGGTTCGGACCGCATCTTGATGGCGATGAAGCGCGGCCACAGCGCGTTCGACTACAAGCAGAAGATACGTCGCCTCCGCGAAGTCAGGACGGGTATCAGTCTATCGTCGGATTTCATCATCGGGTTTCCCGGTGAGACCGACCAGGACTTCGAGCGCACCATGGCGTTGGTCGAGGAGATCGGCTTCGACCAATCGTTCAGCTTCATCTACAGCCGCCGCCCGGGCACGCCGGCCGCCGATCTGCCCGACGACGTCCCACTCGCTGTCAAGCAGCGGCGGCTGGAACGGCTGCAGCATACGATCAACGATTCGGCGCAACGCATCAGCCGGCTGATGGTCGGCAGCGTGCAGCGGGTCCTGGTCGATCGCCCATCGCGCAAGGATCCCAACGAGATATCCGGGCGAACCGAGAACAACCGTGTGGTCAATTTCGCCGGCCCGGCCTCGTTGATCGGACAGTTCGTCGACGTACGCATCACCGCGGCCAACCCGAATTCGCTGCGCGGGGAGTACCTGGCGCCGGTGGCCGGTCGCTCTGCAACGGCCTGAACAGCGAGTGACCGCAGAACTCTCCGATCACCCGTCTTCGCTCGACCTGGTCCTGGAGCCGGAAGACAACGAGCGGCTGCGCAACGTCTGCGGCCAGCTCGACGAACACCTGCGCCTGGTCGAGACCCGGCTCGGCATCGAGATCAACAACCGCGGCAACGCGTTCCGCCTGCTGGGCGAGCAGGCCGCGGTCGAGGCCGGGCGGGACGTGCTGCAGGGGCTCTACGACGCCAGTAGCGAAGAGACCCTGAGCCCGGCAAGCGTGCACCTGTTTCTGCAGTCGTCAGGCGTCGATGCCCGCCTGGACAAACAGGCGCGGGTACCCGAGAGCGTCATCAAGACGCGTCGCGGCCTGGTTCGCCCGCGCGGTCCCAACCAGGCCGAGTATGTTCACAAGGTGTTGACGCACGACATCAATTTCGGCGTCGGCCCAGCCGGCACCGGCAAGACCTATCTCGCCGTTGCCTGCGCGGTGGATGCGCTGGAACGCGACCAGATCCGACGGATACTGCTGGTGCGGCCGGCGGTCGAGGCGGGGGAACGGCTCGGCTTCCTGCCCGGCGACCTGAGTCAGAAGATCGACCCCTACCTGCGTCCGCTCTACGATGCGCTGTACGAGATGCTCGGGTTCGAGCGCGTCCACAAGTTGATCGAACGCAACGTCATCGAGGTCGCTCCGCTGGCCTATATGCGCGGTCGCACGCTCAACGAGGCCTTCATCATCCTCGACGAGGCACAGAACACGACGACCGAGCAGATGAAGATGTTCCTGACCCGGCTGGGATTCGGGTCGACAGCGGTGATCACCGGCGATATCACCCAGGTCGATCTGCCGCGTGGCCAGAAGTCGGGACTCCGCCAGGCCGCCGAGGTGCTGCGCGACATCGACGGCATCAGTTTCACCTTCTTCAATGCCCGCGATGTCGTACGCCATACCCTGGTACAGAAGGTCGTGCAGGCCTACGACCGGTACGACGCCGCGCTTAGCGATGGCGCTTGACGTGGAACTCCAGATCGCGGTCGACCAGGTCGGTCTGCCCGGTTCAGCCCAGTTGGCGCAGTGGGCCAATGCCGCCTGGCAGCAGTCGGAAGACGCGGCGCTGGTCATTCGGGTCGTCGATGACCAGGAGAGTCGGGACTTGAACAGCAGGTTCCGCGCCAAGGACAGACCGACCAATGTGCTCTCGTTTCCCTACGAGCGCATGCCCGGAATGCCGGTACACCACGTCGGTGACCTGGTCATCTGTGCGCCAGTCGTCGAGCGCGAGGCGGCGGAACAACACAAGGCGGTCGAGGCCCATTGGGCGCACATGGTCGTGCACGGCGTGCTGCATCTTCAGGGCTTTGACCATACGGACGATAACGAGGCTGCTCGAATGGAAGAACTTGAGACCGATATCCTGGCGGCGTTGGGCTTCCCGGCGCCATACGCGACTGGCGAGCTTAGATGAACGAAGACCGAAGTAGCAGCTCTCTCGCCACCCGCTGGCTGGAACGCCTGTTCCCCGGGGTGGTGGGAGAGCCGAGAGACCGCAGCGAACTGATTGCGCTGTTGAAACAGGCCAAGGACCGGGCGCTGTTCGATACCGAAGCCCTGGCAATGTTGGAAGGGGTACTGCAGGTCTCCGATCTGCAGGTACGCGACATCATGATTCCCCGCGCACAGATGGTCGTCGTCGAACGCGACGCGGAGCTCAGCCGGGTGCTGCCGGTCGTGGTCGAGTCGGCCCATTCGCGCTTCCCGGTCATCGACGATGATCGCGCCGAAGTGGTCGGCATCATGCTCGCCAAGGACCTGCTGCAGTACTGCGGCGAGACGGCACCCCGCTTCAAGATGCGCGACATCGTGCGCTCGGCCGTGTTCGTGCCGGAAAGCAAACGTCTGAACGTGTTGCTGCGCGAGTTTCGCGCCAGCCGCAACCACATGGCGATCGTTATCGACGAGTACGGGAGTGCGGCCGGGCT
>JASFVZ010000123.1:0-6423 GCA_050049565.1 Chromatiaceae bacterium
GGTTTTCGTACCCATCTCGGCGGCAATAGTCCTGACAATCGACGACCAATCTGAAGCCTATGCACAGATCAAGTACCTGGGCCCACCGCCGTGCGGGCCAGTGTCGCAAGAGTTCTGAGACACAAGGATTCAAACGAAAGCGCCGCAATAGACCGCAACGACCGGTTTCGCGCCCGCCAGGATCTGACTTGCGCAATCTCCTCGTCGCACGCTAGTGGGCTAGTATTACATTGGTCGAGGTTCTTTATGTTGTACATTGGAACAACCGGCCGACCTTGTATTTCTGCAGGAGTCCCGGCTTGTCGAAGCCGCATGATCCTGAGACCCGCGGCACGGCATGCGTCGCGCTCACGCTTTAGTTATTGCTGAAGTTCGGACCCCTATGCACGCCATCATGGCAACAGTCACCGTCTATGCTGGAGATCAGCTCGGCGACTACAACTTTGGCGACGAACATCCGTTCGGGCCGCTACGCTACACGTCGTTTCTCGAACGATTCCATCAACTCGGACTGGACCGACACTGCCGCATCGCTCCACCGATGATGGCGCACAAGACCGAGATTGAGCGCTTTCATACGGCGGAATATGTCGAGCGGGTCACACAGGCATCGGTGACCGGCAGTGGCTACCTGGACAACGGCGACACTCCGGCCTTCCGCGGCGTCTATGAGGCTGCGGCCCGCGTCGTCGGAACCGTGCTGAAGGCGGTCGCCGACCTGCTCAACGGCGACACTCGCCGCGCCTTTGTCCCTATCGCCGGCCTGCATCATGCCCGGCGCGAGGCCGCCGCGGGATTTTGCGTCTTCAACGATTGTGGCGTCGCCATTGAGACCCTGCGTAGCCAATATGACGTGAGGCGGATTGCCTACGTTGATATCGATGCCCACCATGGCGACGGGGTCTTCTATGCATTTGAATCTGATCCAGACCTGGTAATCGCCGACATCCATGAAGACGGTCGCTATCTCTATCCGGGGACTGGCGCGATCTCGGAGACGGGCAGAGGCGTAGCCCGCGGGACCAAGCTGAACGTCCCGATGCCCCCCGGCAGCGGAGATCGGACGTTTTTCGACGTCTGGGAGCATGTGGAGGCCTTCGTCGAAAGGGCGCAACCGGAGCTGATCATCTTTCAGTGCGGTGCCGACAGCCTGGCCGGCGACCCGATCACCCATATGGCCTACACCAGCGAGGCCCACCGGCATGCCACGCTTCGCCTCTGCAAGCTGGCCGACCGCCACAGCCAGGGCCGTTTACTCGCACTGGGTGGTGGCGGCTATGATCTTGGGAATCTCGCCAATGCCTGGTGCGCTGTCGTGGGCGCAATGATTGAGGCGCACGGCCCTGAATGAGACTCGACACGTCGAGGACGCTCTCCAACCCCAATATATGTGACCGGCGGTGCGGTCGGCGCTATCCGTAACGAGGGCTGCAAAATTTTCTCCACCTGTCTTTCTGGCGAATCGGCGGAGGGGGAGGCATAGCTATGCGCATGTATAGACCGCACGGGCTAGCGTGCGGTGCCGCCGTCCCGGTCCGAATCCTTCAAAACCGAAACACTTCAAGACCTACTTTGTCGAGATTCCTTTCCGCGACGTCGACCCGCTCAATCAACTCTGGGAGGCAGGCAATGGGCCACGCTATGAGAAGCGCCGTCACCTGCTTTGGTTATCAGCGGCAGATCTGATGTTGCTTTTTGCGCATTATCCGGAACGACTATGGAAACGGTTACGGCAACTTGAAGGCGCTGCCAAAGTGATTTCGACGCGTCGTGAAACGTTCGAGCAGGCCCGTACGGGTAGGTCATTTGCTGAGTCGAGGTCTCCGGGCACACTGGATGTCTGTTTCGGACACCGTCGGCCCAGGCTGTGTCAAAACTCGGCATACGATGCATAGAGAGAACCACCGGTGAGCACGACGTTTGCAAGACATCTATTGCTGCCTGCGAAGCAATCGTGCGTGCATCGAGGTGGCCGATCATCGCCCAAGCATCTGCTCGGCGCAGATCGGGTTGGAGCGGACCAATTCTGAGTTTTCACACCGCCTCGTCCGATAAGAGACGAGTTGTCGCGCGGAGATCCTCAGGAAAACGACGGAGGATCAAATGCCTCTCCATCGCCAAGTTGATGTTCGGTCTGGAACGTTTCTGTTTCGGCCGCTACCCGCTTCGACGCCTCGAATCGAGCAATATGAAAAAGCGCCTCGCCTTCATGCACTAACGGTTGATTGCTCTTTCCGATGATGACACCCCTAGCGGCCGCCTGAACAGATAACTCTGCGCCGGTCACAGGGTCGGCGATGACGCCGATCGACTGTTCTTTCTCTACGCGGGAACCGAGCGCCACCGGGTGGATAAACAGGCCGCTGCTCGGTGCGCGAACCCAGATGCTGGATCGGGCAATAAACGGCTCGCTTGCCGCTTTTCGACGGCGACTCGGAGGCAGCATATCGACCGAGCGCATCACGTGGAATACCCCGGCCAGACCAGCGCGAATCGACATCTCGTCGAGCCTCAGCGCCCCGCCCGCTTCGTACAGCAGCATCGTCACGCCCGATTCGAGCGCGCTCTCCCGTAGTGAGCCATCCCGCAAGCTTGAATTGATCAGCACCGGCACACCGAAGACACGCGCCAGCTTTTCGGTTGACTCGTCGTCTAGATTTCCGCGTACCTGCGGCAGATTTTCTCGCCCGATTGCCGCGGTATGCAGATCGATACCATAGGTACATCGAGAGACTATCTCACTCATGAACGTGTGTGCGAGACGGGCCGCCATGGTGCCGCGCTCCGAGCCCGGGAACGACCGGTTCAAGTCTCTCCTGTCCGGTAGGTAGCGTGATCTTTCGAGCACACCGTACATGTTCACCATGGGTACGGCGAGCAAGGTGCCTCTGACCTGACGCATCAGCCGGGACTTGAGCAAACGGCGGATAATCTCTACGCCGTTGAGTTCATCTCCATGCACAGCGGCGCTGACGAACATCACCGGGCCATCCTGGCGCCCGTGGACGACCTGTACCGGCAGCGTCATTGGGGTGCTCGTGAACAGCTGGGCCAGTTCGATTTCGACGAGTTGTTTCGAACCTGCAGAAACGGTGTGCCCTGCGAGCTCGAATGCCGGTCGCTTTTTCACTGGTTCCCTTAGTTTTTCTTGTGACGCGCCTTGTCACGCTTTCGCACCAGAAAAGACTGTCCGGGATCCACTAAGTAGCGATCCCTCAAAGCCGTCCGGCCAATCAGCATTCGAAAACCCATGCTGTCGCGATTTGTCAACGTGAACTCCACGCGGTGTGTCTGCGGACCGATTTTAATGTCGGTCTCGATGACGTAGCGCATCTCGCTGTGGCCACCCGAGTCGCGGACCTCTCTTTCATCTTTCAGAGGTGCAACACACTCCACCGCATTGTCCAGGCTGCGCTGCTCGGGATGCATGGAGAAACGGACCAGTTTCTGATCTTGTGTGTCGTCAATGCGCACATCAAAGGCATGCAGGCATGATGTTCTCGCACCGGTGTCGACTTTCGCCTTGATCCGATCGATGCCGAGAGCGGGCAAGGCAACCCACTCGCGCCAACCCAGTACCTCAGTCATGGTCGGGTTCATGCTCCGCTTCAGGATGGGTGACCTCGGTAGAAGGCAACTCCTGCACCTCGGGTTGCCGGCGGCGTCGCGCTCTTGCCGGCACCATGCCTCGCATCGATTCCAGCTTGCCGAAACACAACAACTTGTCCTCTGGCTCGAGTATGCGATCGCCCCTCGGATTCGGGATCACCTTGTTGCCTCTATAGAGTGTCAGTACGTTGAGGTCTTTTGCCGACAGGTCCACCTCGGCGATGGACTTGCCGACGAAATTCGAGCCCTCTGGCACGTAAATCTCATTGACCCCGTAACCCTTGCTGACCGTCAGGCGTTGGCGGATGTCGATTTCCGGGAACTCGATCTGAGCTGCCATGTAGTCTATGACCGCCCCTGCGACGTCGAGTTGTGTGCAGGTTTCGATCCCCTCCAGCCCGGGAGACGAGTTGACCTCCATTATCTGTGGGCCGCTTGCGCCTTCCAGCATGTCAACCCCCGCCACCCGAAGGCCGAGAATCTGCGCTGCTCGGATGGCCGCATCTGCATAGTCTTGGGGTAGGTCGATCGCTTCTGCTTTGCCACCACGGTGCACATTACTTCGAAACTCCTGGCCTTGTGCCACCCGTCGCATCGCAGCGACAACCCGGTCACCTACGACGAAAGCGCGGATGTCCTTTCCTCGGCTTTCCGCAACAAACTTCTGAATCAGGACGTTCTGCTTTTGGCTCTGCAACAGCTCGACGATGGATTCGGCAGCCCTGGCGTTCTCGGCAAGCAGCACGCCGATACCCTGTGTGCCCTCAATCAGTTTGATGATGACCGGCGCCCCACCCACGCGCTCGATAGCCGGCAGCACGTCCTTCTTGTCCCTTACGAAGGTGGTCTCTGGGATGCCAATGTGATGTCGCGCAAGGATCTGAAGGCTTCGAAGTTTATCGCGCGAGTTGCTGATGCCGTGCGCTGTGTTGGCACAGAACACATCCATCTCCTGGAACTGCCGGACCACCGCGGTGCCGTAGTAGGTGATCGATGCGCCGATTCGGGGAAGTACGGCGTCGTACTCGCTCAGTTGTTTTTGCCGATAGTACAAATCGGGGGCACCGCGCTTGAGGTCAATCGCGAACTTCAGCGTGTTCAAAACCTTCGCGTTCACACCACGCGCCAGCGCGGCTTCTTTGAGCCGGCGTGTACTGTAAGCCCTCGGCGAACAGGACAAGATTGCTAAGTTCACGACCGCTTACTCCGGGCAGTGAGATCAAGGACCGAGGAACGTACTCCGCAAGCTGGCTCATTGGCAATGCAATTTTGGCCCGGCCAGGTTTTGATGTTCTTCCCAAGTCGGCAATGTCATTGCACGGCGCTATATAAGCATTGCCTTAAGGACCGCTTGGTGTAAGTTGCCGCCTGACGTGCCGCACGAATGAAGAGGCCTCCCGCTGCGGTGGCTTATTGCATTCTGGTTGGGGTCACTCCCGGCGATGACCTGTTATTAGCCACCGGCAGTCACGGGTCGGTTTAGCGCCTAAGCGGACGCCCTGCCGATGCGTCGACAAGGGTTGCGGCTGACGTTTGGGCTGTTTCATAAAAAAACGCCGGTAATTCCCAAAGCACCCTAGCATATCGTCAGTTCAACAAGGAATGCGGCCGGCGGGATGCTGTTCGGAGCGTTCACTGCCCTGAGGTCGTTTCGAATCGTTTGCGCATCGACGCCCCCTCGTGCAGTCTCTCGTCCATCGCCCGAGAGCATGCTCAATGAAATCGGGATTGTTTTGAATAAGCCAAGAGATTATGAGGAGATCTCCAATGTTTATCTTTCGACGGCAAGTCAACGTCGCATTGATCGGCGTTGTTCTTTTCGGGGCAGCTGCAACGGCAGATTCGGAAGAACTTCCCGTTTACGCCAAGGCCAGCAAGGATCGCATGTCCATGTCTATAGAAGTGTCGCGCACGGGGTCCATAAAAGCCCATCGGAAGGCAACTATCAAGATACCCGAGGGATCTTTGCGGCACGTATTCTGGTTCGCGCTTTTGGGCGAAAGTGACAACACACTCTGGGTGGCCCCCGTCGAGACGCTGACAGTTGCTGCAAAGGTACACAGCGGCAACGAGGACTTCGGTGAACCAATTGACTCCTTTCTGGAGGAGACCGGACATTACGAAGTTGAAAAAGATGTTGCGAAGATGGTTCGCGGCGCTTTGATCTACATGCAGCAGGAATCGTTCGGCGACGATCTCCTTAAACGTACCGAAGAGGCCGTTGAGCAATTCAAGCGAGTTGATAATGCCTATCAGGAGCAAAAAAACTCAGAGATCGTCAAGGACGGTCAGAAAGTGCTCGCGTCAGGTGAAAAATGAATTTGCGCCGGCCAAGGGCCGAATCGATGATGTCCCCAAGTCATCAATACGAAGCGGAACGCGCCATCAGACGAGCAGCGCCGTATCGAGGATAATCGACTTCCGCTGACCGAAAGGGATTCGCAGGGATGCATTGTACGGTCGCGCCGCGTCCCCGCAGGGTCGCCTTTTTTGCCGGTACGGTGCGACCTCCAGCGCTTCGTCAGCGACCGCAGTGCGCCCGAAGCATAGCTGGTTAGTAGCCCCGGCTTCGCCCGTTCCGTGTCGATTGCCGACCCATGCCCGAGCATTGCACTCGGGCTTTCCCGTTAAGGCGGGGGTTTTCGCCCTTTGTCGGCCATGCGCGAACTCCCGACATGGCTAAAACGAATGTAGCATCTTCAACCGATCGTAAGGTCCACACTATTGGAGAGCGGAGACAGCTGACCGCCATCGGTCGGTATTCGGACCGCGACCGACACCATCATCGGCTTCGCATTTTCCCCACCGCCCTCC
>JASFVZ010000124.1:0-6383 GCA_050049565.1 Chromatiaceae bacterium
CGTGAGGTTCAAGTGGGACCGAAGCGAGGCCTCAGGCTTTCCGCTACGAGGCGGACATGCACACTGGCCGTCGTGACCCGATCCCGAGGTGCTATCGCATAGGCTCAAGGGAACATCGGGCCAGCTGTCGAACACCGCAGGGAGCGTCTTATTTAACCCTAAACCCAATTGCCGGGGAGTTCCAGGTCTAACGACCGGGGATTTGACGTGAGTCGGCGAACGCGAATCTCAGAGTTCGAGTTGCGTGCTGTCGTTCAACGCGATCTCGATGCGCTCGCGCAGTGCCCGGATACGCTTGTTGGCTGAGCTGGCCGACGAATCCTGTTCCGACTTCTCGGTAAGCAGTTCGTGGGCCAGGTTCAACGCCACCATGACCGCGATCCGGTCGGTGCCAATGACTTTGCCGGTCTCCCGGACCTCGCGCATCCGTGCGTCGAGGAAACGGGCCGCGCTGACCAGTTCGTTTTCCTCGTCCGGCGCGCAGGCGATCCGGTATTCCTTGCCGAGGATACTGACCGACATCGGCCCGCTGGACTTGCTCATGCCTCGCTCTCCAGGCGCTTAAGCCGACTCAGCATGTCCTCGACACGATGCTTGGCCTGATCGTTCTTCTCCGCAAGGTTATCGCGTTCGGAGATCAGTTCCTGTTCGCGGGCGCGCAAGGTCTTGTTCTCGTCTTTGAGGTGGGTACAGGCGCGGATCAGCTCTTCGACCCGGATTTCGAGTGCCTTGAGGTCCTGCTCTTCGATGCCCTGCTTTTCGTTCGCACTCATCGCCGGGTCTGCCTGTCGGTCCGTATAAAGAAGCGTAGTCACGCCGGATGACGACGCGACTGCCGTTTACGGATTATGGTTGGGGCGTTGGAATCGGGTCAATGGCCGCACATGTTAATATTTGACCGCTTTCAACAGCCGTCACCGGTATCCGTTTGACTGCCCAAGCCGATTCAACCGACCTGAACGACTATGCGGCCTGTGCCGTTGTCCTGCAGCGCTGTGGTGCAACGCATACGCCGGCCGAGGCGCACGGTTTCGCCGTCGGTCTGCATCTGGCGCGGGTTGAAACGCCGCACGTCAGCTGGGCCCAAGAACTGTATTCCGATTTCGACCCGGCCGATGTCCTGGCCGACGAGTGTCGGGTACTGCTCGATCGCCTGTTCTCGCAGGTGTTCGCGGAGCCCGATGACGCGGCCGACAGCTTTGCCTTGATGCTGCCGCAGGAACTGGTGGTCGACACCCAACGCCTGAGCGCGGTACGCGACTGGTGTGCCGGGTTCCTCTTTGGGATCGGTCAGGCCGGTGGCCGCATCGACGCGGCCGGTTCGCAGCAGGCCAAGGACATCCTGCGCGATATCGCCGAGTTCACGCGGCTGGCCGTCGACAATGTCGACAACAGCAGCGAGAACCAATCGGCGCTGATGGAAATCGAAGAATATCTGCGGGTCAGCGTGATGCTGCTCCGCGATGAATTGCTTGGCAGGACAACGCCGCATGACGCCGACTGAATTCAAACGCCGCCGCCGCCAGCTGATGGGCATGATGGGCCCGGGGAGCATCGCGATACTGCCCACCGGAACCGAGCAGGTCCGCAACCGTGACGTGCACTACCCGTTCCGACCCGACAGTGATTTCCACTACCTGACCGGGTTTGATGAACCCGATGCGGTGCTGGTCCTGCTGCCCGGCCGCTCCCGGGGCGAGTACATCCTGTTCTGTCGGGAAAAGGACCCGGCGAAAGAAATCTGGGACGGGTACCGTGCCGGCCTCGAAGGTGCAGTGGCCGATTTCGGTGCCGATGACGCCTTCCCGATCACCGACCTGGACGAGATCCTGCCCGGCCTGCTCGAGGAGCGTGAACGCGTGTTCTTCTCGATGGGGGTCGATCCTGCGTTCGACAAGAAGGTATCGGACTGGGTCGGTCAGGTGCGTGCCCGCGCGCGCTCCGGGGTGACCGGTCCGACGGAATTCCTCGCGCTTGATCATTTCCTGCACGACATGCGGCTCTACAAGAGTCGCGCGGAGATCGCGGCGATGCGCCGTGCCGCCAAGATCTCTGCGCAGGCACACAAGACCGTGATGCGGACCTGCCGCCCGGGCATGGCCGAGTACCAGCTGGCGGCGACCTTCAGTCACCACTGCCAGATGCAGGGGGCGCAACACTTGGCCTACCCCTCGATCGTCGGTGCGGGCAACAACGCCTGCGTCTTGCACTACATCGAGAACAATGCGCCGGTGAACGACGGTGACCTGGTGCTGATCGATGCCGGCTGTGAACTGGACTGCTATGCCTCCGATATCACCCGGACCTTTCCGGCCAACGGCAGCTTCTCGAAATCGCAGCGCGCGCTGTATGAACTCGTGCTCGAGGCCCAGGCGGCGGCGATCGACAAGGTGCGTGCGGGCAACCACTGGAACGATCCGCATGATGCCGCAGTGCGCGTGCTGACCAAGGGGCTGCTCAAGCTGGGGTTGCTGCGCGGTACCCTGAGCAAGGCGCTGAAAGCGCAGAGCTACAGCAAGTTCTACATGCACCGGACCGGCCACTGGCTTGGCATGGACGTGCACGACGTCGGTGACTACAAGGTCGATGGCCATTGGCGACAGCTGGAACCGGGCATGGTATTGACCGTGGAGCCGGGCCTCTACATCCCGATCGGTGCCAAGGGCGTCGCCAAGAAATGGCAGGGCATCGGCATCCGCATCGAGGACGACGTGCTGGTGACGCGCAACGGACCGGATGTGTTGAGTCGCGATGTGCCCAAGCAGCCCGACGAGATCGAGGCCCTGATGGCGGCATGAACGAAGCGCAGCACTATGACATCGTCATCGTCGGTGGCGGCATGGTCGGCGCCAGCCTCGCGATCGCGCTGGCAGGCCGCGGGCTCAGGCTGGCAGTGGTCGAGGCGCATGTGCCGAACGCCGATAGCCAGCCGAGCTATGACGATCGGGCGATCGCGCTGGCCTACGGTACGAGGCGGATCTTCGAGGCACTCGATGTCTGGCCGGCATTGGCCGATATCGCCGAGCCGATCCGCGAGATCCATGTCTCCGATCGGGGTCATTTTGGTGCCACGCGGCTAAAGGCCGACGAGGAGGGCGTGCCGGCCCTCGGCAACGTCGTGACCGCGCGCGGTCTGGGTCGCGTGCTGCTCGACCGGGTGCATGCCGACCCGTCGATCGAAGTGATTGCACCCGCGCGGGTGGTCGACTTCGTTGATCAAGGCGATCGGGTCGCGGTCGAGATCGAGCAGTCCGGCGTGATGACCCCGCTGGACTGCCGCCTGCTGGTCGCGGCAGACGGCGGCAATTCGACCATCCGGGAACGACTCGATGTGCCGGTGCAGCGCTGGCGCTACGACCAGTCCGCCGTCGTGGCCAACATCACACCGAGCAAGCCGCACGCGAATGTCGCCTACGAGCGCTTTACTTCCAGCGGGCCGGTCGCGCTGCTGCCGATGCAGGAGCAACGCTGCGCGCTGGTCTGGACGGTGCACCAGAACGACGTCGATGAGATCCTGTCGCTCGACGATGCCAGGTTCCTCGACGGCTTCCAGCGCCGCTTCGGCTATCGTCTCGGGCGCTTCACGCGCGTCGGCAAGCGCAGCGCCTATTCCCTGAGCCTGTTGCGGGTGCTCGAATCGGTTAGGGGTCGCATCGCGATTATCGGCAATGCGGCGCACACCCTGCACCCGATCGCCGGCCAGGGTTTCAACCTGGGCATCCGCGACGTGGCGGCACTGGCCGAGGTCGTCAATGATGCACACCGCGAGGGCACCGACATCGGTGCGCCGGACGTATTGAGACGTTACGAGCAGTGGCGACAACGCGAGCAGCAGGGCGTCGCGCTGGCCACCGACGGTCTGGCGCGTCTGTTCAGCAACCCGCTCAAAGTCTTCCAGCTTGGCCGCAACCTCGGTCTGCTCGCGATGGATGTCATTCCGGGCGCACGTCACCCGCTGGCCCGCGCGGCGATGGGCATGGTCGGCCGGCAGCCGCGCCTGTCACGCGGGGTGCCGCTTGACTGACCAACGCTATGACGTCGCGGTGGCTGGCGGTGGCATGGTCGGCGCCGCGCTGGCGCTCGCGCTCGCCCGACAGGAGTTCTCGGTTGCCCTGATCGAGGCGCGGGCGCCGCAGCGGGAGTGGCCGCAAGACACTTACGACTTGCGCGTATCAGCGATCACCCGCGCCTCGCAGCACCTGCTCGCCAACCTCGGCGCCTGGTCGCTGATCGCGGCCGATCGATCCACGCCGTATCAGAAGATGCGCGTCTGGGACCGGGCAGGCTTCGGTGAGATCCAGTTCGACGCGGCCGATCTCGCCGAGCCGGATCTCGGCCACATCGTCGAGAACCGCGTGATCGTGCGCGCACTGTGGAGCGTGCTGGACGAGGCGGACGTCGCGCGGTTCTGTCCGGCATCGATCGCGGCACAGGATATCGAGGGCGATGTCACGTTGCGGCTCGACAGTGGTGAACGGGTGACCGCCAGCCTGCTGGTCGGGGCCGACGGTGCGCGCTCACGGGTGCGTGATCGTGCGGGGATCGACCTGCGTCGCGAAGACTACGAGCAGCAGGCCGTGGTCGCGACGGTCCATGCCGAACAGGGCAACCAGTCGACGGCCTGGCAGCGCTTCATGTCGACCGGCCCGCTGGCGTTGTTGCCGATGGGGCTGGACCTGTTCTCGATCGTCTGGACCACGACACCGGACGAGGCGAACCGGCTGTTGGCGCTTGATACCGGGTCGTTCAACGCGGAGCTGACCACGACCAGTGAGGCACGGCTCGGACGGCTGACACTGGTCGGGGAACGGGCCGCCTTTCCCCTCAGTCTCCAGCACGCCAACCGCTACGTGGTGCCCGGCATCGCGCTGGTCGGCGATGCGGCGCACGTCATCCACCCGCTTGCGGGGCAGGGCGTCAACCTCGGCTTCCTCGATGTCGGCGCGCTGGTCGATGCGCTGGTCAGTGGACGCGCCGCCGGCCGGTCGCCCGGTGCGCTGCGGACGCTGCGGGTCTACGAGCGCGCCCGCCGGGGGCACAACACCGCTACCCAGATGACGATGGACGGTTTCAAGCACCTGTTCGGCAGCACGTCGCCTGCCGTCGCGCTGCTGCGCAACACCGGGCTTGGCCTGGCAGGGCGCATCGCCCCGCTGAAGCGCCGCTTCGAGCGGGTGGCGCTTGGGCATGGCATCGAACTGCCGAGCCTGAATCGACCGCGTTTCAATCCGTAAGCCCATAGGTACGCGTTGTGATCCGCCACGACCAGCGGGTCATGTCGTAGGACCGGCTGCGCCGGTCGTCTTCATCGTCAGGCGCGGCCTATCTACGAAGCGTAATCAAAGGGGTCAGTTTCGTTCGATCGGCAAACTGGCCTGGTTTCACGTGGATCGATCGAACGAAACTGACCCCTTTGATTCTTAGTGTGCCCGGCGACGGTGCAATCACATCAATCGTCTTTGATCTCCAGGTTGTAACGCTGCCCGAGGTACTCGAGCGTCGCGGCCAGGCCATACTGGGTCGCGCTGTTGAGCCGGTCGACATGGAACAGCTTGCGCATCAGCGGGAACTCCAGGTCGATCACCCGCGACAGGTATTCGTTCGACAAAGGCCCGCTGCGCGGTTCCTGCTGTCGATGGGTCAGGCGAAACGACTGTTTGCGCAGCCATGACGGACGCTGGGTGCCGGCCAGGCTCTTGAGCCGGTACTTGAGCGGACGCGGTCCATCGAGCGCGAAGCCATAGTCGCTTGGATAGCCCGCGAGTGGCGGATTGACCTTCGCAATCATCCGCCCCTGCAGGTGCCCAAGATCCTTGAACCGGATCGGCACCGTCGCGGTGTGCGATATCGCGGCGTGCTCGAGATAGGGGAAGAACATCGGCCCGAAGCGCTGGTTGTTCGAGGCGTCGCGCCCGGTCCAGAAGCGGCCGCGAAACTTCGGGTAGAGCTCCTCGACCTGTGAGCGCGTAAGGCGGTCCGAGTCGGCGCCGATCGCCTCGCGCATCGCCCGGGCCATGCCGGCACGGAACCGCTGCTCGTCGAAACGCCCGGTCAGGGCCGCCGGGTCATAGCGCGAGTAGAAGGTCGAGATCACCGCGCCGGTGCTCGACGGCCGGTCGGGCATGTAGAAGAAGTTGCGGTAGATCTCGCCAAGGCCCCCATTGAGCGGCACCCGGCCATCGACATGCCGGCGCAGCCGGTCTTCGCGGTCGGCGCCGAAATCGAACAACGGCGTCTCGGTCTTCCAGCCGTCGAACGCGAGCAGGTTCTTTTCGGTCTCGCCGATGAACGCATCCGGTGACACTGCCGGTGCCAGGGTCTTGTCGATGCACTCGAGGGCCAGCCCTTCGGCCGTGCAGATGTGCTGTGCGATGCGCACGTCC
>JASFVZ010000125.1:0-6375 GCA_050049565.1 Chromatiaceae bacterium
CGGCAGGAACAGATCGACGTCGACGCAGGCATGAATGGGCCTGACCCGTTCGAACAGCGCCGGCACGCGATTAGTCGGCGTCTGCGGGTTGACGTCTGCGGTCTCCCGATACGCATGGTCCAAGACGTCCTGCAGCTTGAAGCGGTTGCGCATCGCGGGCACATTGCCGTTGACCGCGCAGTCACCGAGGCTGATCAGCAGGTCACAGTGCCTACGGAATGCCTCGGCCTTCTCGAGATCTTCTTCGCTGCTGACCGACCCCTCGAGGATGCCGACATCGACGCGGTCCGGCAGGGTCTTGCTGTCGACCAGCGGCGAATACACGACGTCGACCCGCTGTACGAGGTCGACCAGCCGGTCGTCCATGTCGAGAAACGACATGTGACAACCGGAACAACCGTCCAGCCAGGCCGTCGCCAGGGTCAGTTTGGTGGCTTCACTCATTTGCGGTGCCTCCGCCTGGAGAGATAAGGCAGAAAATGCAGGTCCTTGGTCATCTCGCCCGCCGATGTCCCCTGCCGCACCAGTGCGCCGGTCGGACAGACCTGCACACACTTGCCGCAGCCGGTACAGGTATCGCTCTCGCCCCAGGGGCGGTTGAGGTCGGTGATGACTTGGCAGTCACTGCCGCGGCCCATTATGTCCCAGGTATGAGCACCCTCGATTTCATCGCAGACCCGTACGCAGCGGGTGCAAAGCACACAGCGATTGTGGTCGAGACGAAACATCTCGTGCGACGAGTCGACTGAGTAGAAGGCATTGCGGTAGGGCATGCGCACATGATCGACGCCGCAGCGCTGGGCGAGATCCTGGAGCTCGCAGTGGCCGTTGGAGACGCAGACCGAACAGACGTGATTACGCTCGGCGAACAGCAGCTCGACGATCGTGCGTCGATAGCGCTGCAGGCGCTCGTTGTCGGTGATGATCTGCATACCCTCGCGGACCTGGGTGGCGCATGCGGCCACCAGACGCGGCGCGCCGACGACCTCGACCATGCACAGTCGGCACGCGCCCCAGACGCTGAGTCCTTCCAGATAGCACAGGCTGGGTATCGGGACTTGTTCCTCGCGCGCAACCTCGATGATGGTCTCGTCTTCACGCGCGCTGACATCGTGTCCATCGATCTGGAAGGTGACGACGCGCACGTTCGGCTGTGGGGCGGGAGCTGGCATGATTGGAACCCTAATCTAGACGTCGAGAATAACCGGGGTCACTGGGTGGCCTCGGCAAGCTTCTGTTCGTACTCGTCACGGAAGAACCTTAGCGTACTCAACACCGGGTTGGGTGCGGTCTGTCCAAGGCCGCAGAGACTGGTGGCCTGGACCACATCACACAATTCCTCGAGCAACTCGAGGTCCTGTCGATGCGCCTCGCCCTTCGTCAGACTGCTGAGGATCTCATGCATCTGCTGGGTACCGGTCCTGCACGGGATACACTTTCCGCAGGACTCACTCATGCAGAACTCCATGAAGTAACGCGCGACATCGACCATCGACGAACTCTCGTCCATGATGATCATACCGCCGGAACCCATGATCGAGCCGACCTCCCGCAGGCTGTCGTAATCGACCGGCAGGTCGAGGTGCTGCTCCGGGACACAGCCACCGGACGGACCACCGGTCTGCACCGCCTTGAACTTTTTGCCGTCCGGGATGCCACCGCCGATGTCCTCGACGATCTCGCGCAGCGTGGTCCCCATCGGCACCTCGATCAGCCCGGTGTTGCGGATTCGTCCGGCCAGCGCGAAGACCTTGGTGCCCTTGGAACGCTCGGTGCCGATCGATGCGAAAGCCGCGCCTCCGTCACGCACGATCGGTGCGATGTTCGCGTAGGTCTCGACATTGTTGATCAGGGTGGGTGAACCCCACAGACCGGATTCCGCCGGATAGGGCGGGCGCGGTCGCGGCTGGCCGCGCTCGCCCTGGATCGAGGCCATCAGCGCGGTCTCCTCGCCGCAGACGAATGCGCCGGCACCGAGCCGGATCTCGACATCGAACCGGAACGGTGTCTCGCAAATCGCATTGCCGAGGAACCCGGAGCGCTTCGCCTTGCGGATCGCCGTCTTCAGCCGTTCGACAGCCAGCGGGTACTCGGCACGGATGTAGACATAGCCCTTGTCGGCACCAATCGCGTAACCGGCGATTGCCATGCCTTCGATCACCCGGTGCGGATCGGATTCGAGGATTGCCCGATCCATGAAGGCACCGGGATCCCCTTCGTCGGCATTGCAGACGACATAACGCTGCTCGGCCGGCATCTTCGCGACGGTCGACCACTTCAGCCCGGTCGGGTACCCGCCCCCGCCACGCCCGCGCAGGCCGCTGTCCGTGACCTCACGCAGCACCTCGGCCGGCGTCATCTCGGCCAGCGCCTGGACCAGCGCCGCGTAGCCGCCGGCCGCGACATAGTCCTTGAAGCTCTCGGGATCCACGACCCCCGAGTTTTCGAGGACGATCTTGTGCTGCCGCCCGAAGAACGGCATGTCGTCATCGAAGCGCGCCGGCGGGTCCGAAGCGGCCTTGCCCTCGGCGGCCGCCAGCAGACCCGCTGCCTGCTCAGGTGCGACGTCGTGGAAGACGTGCGGCGTCGGGTCCTTCGCCTCTATCGTCGTGACCAGTGGGCCCGCCGAGCACAGGCCCATACAGCCGACTTTCTTGACATGGCAGCTGCCGTGCTCGCCGGCCTTGGCCTCGAGCGCTTCGCATACCGCCGTCGCACCGGACGACTGGCAACTCGCCGCCATGCAGACACGGACCTCAAGGTCAGCGGCCTCGCGTTCGGCGCGATAACCCTCCGCCAGATGCTCGAGATCATCGAGGTTCACTTGACCACCTCCTCTTCGAGCTTGGCCAGCAGCTGATCGGGGGCCAGCTTGCCCAGCACCTCGCGGTCGAGAACGATAGCCGGGGCCAGACCACAGGCCCCGACGCAGCGCGCCGTCAGAACGGACAGCGACTTGTCATCGGTGGTCTCACCGGGCTGGATACCGAAGCGCGACTCGATCGCCTCGACCAGGCCGCCAGCCCCCTTGATGTAGCACGCGGTTCCGGTACAAACCACGCAGGCATGCCGGCCCTTGGGCTTGAGCATGAACAGGTGGTAGAAGGTCGCGACACCGAAGACCTTGCTCAGGGGCACGTCGAGCGACTCGGCCACGAAATTCATCGCGGTCTCGTCGAGAAATCCGAACGCATCCTGCACACTGTGCAGCGCCTCGATCAGTGCATCATCGGCGTATCCGTTGCGACGCATCGTCGCGTTGACCAATTTCCAGCGCTTGTCGTTGCCCGGCAGCACCGGCTTGGGGCGTTGCAGTGACATGAGTACTCACCTGTCAACTCGAAACGGGGGGGACGAGTGCCGCAGGGGCGCTCGCGAAAGGGCGTATCCGGGAGCCGCGCAAGAGGGTGCCCGGGCCGAACAAGGCGAACAAACCTGCTGTGAAACTGTCGCGTTGTCCAAACCGATGAGTTGCTGCGGCGGTCTTGATACGCTCAGTCTAGCAAGCTCGCAGAAAATTTCGTCGTTTCGGGGCAACAGACGACTATATCGACGATCGCTTGTATTAGCGCATGGTTATGTCTCGTTGCCGAATTGCCCAGATCAATCAGTGAGGCCACGCATGCTGTTCGTCACCAATCGTTTTCCCAGGCAGAGTATCCGCACGCGGATCGGACGCAACTTCGACTTCGACCTCGACAACAACGCGGCAAGCAATTCGGTGTTCTTCTGTGAACGACACGGCGAGGACGACTACACCGAGATTGGCAGCATCGATTTTCTGCAGCGACTCAAGGCCAGCCAGTGCCGCCAGCTGTTGGTCTATGTGCACGGCTTTTCCAACCTGCCTGAAGACGTGTTCACCGGGGCCGCTGAATTTCAATCGCTGTGCGACAAGGCCGAGAAAGATGAGATCCTGGTCGTGCCGATCGTGTGGCCGTGTGACAACGACCTCGGCGTGGTCAAAGACTACTGGGACGACCAGAAAGCGGCGGACCAGAGCGCCTACTCGCTGGCGCGTGTCCTGGAGAAGTTCATCGCCTGGCGCAATTCGGACAAGTACAACCCCGAGCACGATCCCTGCCTCAAACGGATCAATGTCCTGGCCCACTCGATGGGCAACCGGGTGCTGCGCGGCACGTTGGCCGCGTGGAACAAGTACGACCTGGCGCACGGCGTGCCGCTGATCTTCCGCAACACCTTCATGGTCGCGGCAGACGTGGTCAATGAGACCCTGCAAGAAGGCGAGGTCGGCGAGCTGATCTGCCATGCGTCGCGCAACGTCGTCGTCTACCACGCCTCCGACGACCTCGCACTGCGCGCGAGCAAGGTATCCAATCTCAAGAACAAGATTGCATCGCGCCGTCTCGGGCATACCGGGCCTGAGGACATGGATAAGACCCCGAACAACGTCTTCCGGGTCGACTGCGACGACGTCAACACCAGCTACGATCCGCCGAAAGGGCACACCTACTTCCGCTATGGCAGCCGCCGCGGCACCCCCGGGCAGGTGTTCCGCCATATCTTCGAATGCATGCGATCCGGACGCGTCTTTCCCGAGGACGAGCACCGCCGCTCCACCATCATCCGGAAGCCGGCGCGTCGCCGTCGCTGAACCGCGACCCTGTGAACCACCGGTGCAAGTCGCGGCCCGGTTACGCCCGGATCCACGGCGGGTCCTGGAATTTCTCCCGATCGGCCAAGTCTCATTATCAACTGGGTCAGCCCCCAGTCTGGCTACACTGAATACATGCTCGAGCGCTACCTAGATGAGCTCTGGACGGTCCTTCTCGACCTTTCGCCTGCCCTGCTGGCCGGCCTGCTGCTCGCCGGGCTGCTGCGCGTCTACCTGCCCGACCGGCTGATCCGCGCACATCTCAGCCGCCCCTCGTTAGGCAGCGCGGTACGGGCCGCATTGATCGGCGTCCCCATGCCCCTGTGCTCCTGTGGTGTCGTGCCGACCGCGATGGGTCTGCACAAGCAGGGCGCGTCGCGTGGGGCGACCATGTCGTTCCTGATCAGTACGCCGTCGACCGGCGTCGACTCAGTCCTGGTCAGTGCGGCATTTCTCGGCTGGCCATTTGCCATCTTCAAGGTCGGCGCGGCCTTCGTGACCGGCGTGTTCGGCGGCTGGCTCACCAACCGGGTCACACGACGCGAGCGGACCGACAGTCCGGACGCCGAGCAGGGCCAACCGTACGCGGTCAAGGGCAGCCGGATGAGGGCGGCGCTGCGCTATGCCCTGTTCGACATCCTCGGCGCCATCGACCTGTGGCTGATCGGCGGGATCCTGCTCGCGGCGCTGATCACCACGCTGATTCCGACCGGTTCACTGGAGGACATCGCCTGGACGCAGGGGCTGGGCGGGATGTTGTTGGTGCTCGCGATCGCGCTGCCGCTCTACGTCTGCAACACTGCCTCGGTCCCGATCGCCGCGTCACTGATCGCTGCCGGCATGCCGACCGGCACGGCGCTGGTATTCCTGATGGCAGGTCCGGCGACCAACATCGCGACGATCGGGATTGTCTACCGCACCCTGGGCGCCCGGCTGCTCGCGGTCTATCTCGGGACCGTCATCGTCGCCAGCATAGGCTTCGGGATGACCTTCGATTTCGTGATCGGCAGCCAGGCACCGGGCGCCGAGGCCCATGTGCACGGCGGGGCGGCATGGTGGCAGGTCGTCTCCGCGGCATTGCTGCTGGCCTTGCTGGCCTACCTGCTGGCGCGACGCGTTGGTTCGAGAAAGCCCGTCATCGACGCACAGCCGAGTGCGCATGACATCACCCTGCACGTCTCGGGCATGACCTGCCCGCACTGCGCGTCGAGCGTCAAGGCCGCGCTCGAGTCGGTGGACGCGGTCGACGAGGCGGTGGTCGACTTCGGCAGTGGCATCGTCAAGGTCCAGGGGGGCAGGCTGCGTCGCGACCTACTCGCCGCGGCGATAACACGCGCCGGCTTCACCGTCGACAACGAGCCTGCCAAACCGCAGGCCGGCTGAGTACTCCGGTATCAGCTGCCGCGGGCCCAGGCATGGTAGCGCCCGACCCACTCGAGCACCTGCTGCGGCGCATGCGCGCGTTTCCAGTTGCCGGCGGCGTACTTGTTCGCCTCGGCCCAGGTCGGGTAGATGTGGATCGTGCCGAGGATCTTGTTGAGGCCCAGGCCGTGGCGCATCGCGAGAATGAACTCGATGATCAGATCGCCGGCATGGTCGCCAACGATGGTTGCCCCGAGGATCTTGTCCTTGCCGGGGACCGTTAGCACCTTGACCCAGCCTTCGTCCGCCTCGTCAGCGATCGCCCGGTCGAGATCATCGATCCCATAGGTCGTGACCTCGTAGTCGATCCCCTGCTCCTTCGCATCGGTCTCGTTCAG
>JASFVZ010000007.1:0-12757 GCA_050049565.1 Chromatiaceae bacterium
AACGGTTCACGCAGGTGTCGCAACTGGGTGAACACCGGATCGGTATCGACCAGCGCACGCACAGGGATTGCCTCGAGCCAGGGGCGCAGCGAGTCGGCCATCGCCGGCAGGCGCAGCAGCATATCGGCGGTCGCGCACAGCCTGTCGACGCGGTCCGCGCACGGCCCCAGCCAGCGCGCGGTATGAACGTCGTAATAGCCCCAGCTGCCGCCGAGACCGACGCTGTCGAACGCCGCTGCCGTGAAGCGCAGCCCGTAACCGGGATCGGTGCTATTGTCGCCGGTCTCGGCGTCGTAACAGCAGTACGGCGAGTCCCCGCTCTCCTCGATGTAGTAGACCTCGTGACCGAGTTGGGACAGGCCCAGAACATATTGCAGATAGGGCCATGCATTGCCGCCGAGCGGCCAGGATATAGCCGGTCACGATGATCCTGAGGCGGTCGTTGGCGTCGATCCTGTTACCCATAGCGGCCCTCACGCCGGTCGTTGGCCGGCGACCGGGTCGCCGTCCGATTGCATTTCCAATGCGTCATCGAGCAGGGCCTCGAGCACCTTGCGGGCGTCGAAGGCGTCTTCGGCGACGGCCCTGGCGGCCTCGCAATGCCTGCGATAGTTTGCGTCGACGTCGTGCAGCGCGGCGCAGGCCTGTTCCAGATCGTTGAAGCCGAGCACGCCCTCCCCGCCGGCCAGCTGACCGGGAAAGCCGGTATCCTGGACCACGACCGGGCGCCCGCTGGCGAGATAGCAGGCACTGCGCTCGCTGAACCAGCCGGACCGCGACACCACGTACCCCTCCTTGGCGATCGCGAACTCCCCCCGCGAAGCGGCGATGTATGCCTGGTAGCTCCACGGGCTGCGCGCGACCTCGAGTGGGTCGCGCAGCACCCAGCCACGGCTCAGCAGCTCGTCGCGGGGTGCGCTACTGCCACCCAGTGCCAGCTCGAGGGTCGCTGCGGTGCGCTGCGGCAGATCGACATAGGGTGCAAACGAATCGGCCTTACGCCCGTACCTGCGGCCGCCGTATTCCCTGGGCACGGACTGCAGCGTGTTGTCCCACTGCATGACCGTCGTGAAGGCGGCGGCGCCCGGCGCCGGTGTGACCGGCCAGGCATCGAGCACGACCGGCTGGCGTGTCGGACGCCATGGCAGACCGTCGTCGGGGACCCCGCAATCGGCCGCGCCGATGTTCTCGCCGAACGACAGGAAGGCCGTGTGTCCGCTAGCCTGCGCGAGACGCCTGTCGTCGGTCAGGTGCCGCAGCTGCGTGAACACCGGATCGGTATCGACATACACCCGGGTGGGTATCTGCGCGGTCCACGGCCGCAGCGGGTTGGCCCCCGACAGATTGAGCACGACGTCGGCGGCGGCGCAATGCTCGCGCATCCGGTCGGCCGCCGGACCGTGCCAGGTCGACGTGATCGCATCGTGATAGGCCCACTGCCCGCCGAGCCCCAGGCGGGTAAACGCATCGCGCGCAAAGGCCAGCCCGTAGGCCGGATCGGGGCCGCTAACACCACTGTCCGGGTTGTAGCAGGCCCACTGATCGTCACCGCTGTCTTCGAGAAAGACCACGTGGTGGCCCATCGCCGCGAGGCCCATGACGTACTGCAGGTGATGCCACGCCATGCCGCCCATCGGGCCGCGGACCAGATAACCCATGACGATGACGTTGAGGCGGTCCATGCGATCCCCTAGATACCGAGTTCACGCAGGAACTGGCCCAACACGCGGCGGGCGTCGAGGTGCTCCAGCGCGATCTCGCGTGCCGCCCGGCTGTGCAACGGGTAGTCGGCGACGATCTCGCGGATCGCCTCCGCGGCACCGGCCGCATCGTCGACGGCGAACAGGCCGCGCCCGCACGGCAGGTAGCGCTCGAACCCGGTCGCCTGCATCACGACCGGACGTCCACAGGCCAGGTACGCCGCGCTGCGGTCACTGAACCAGCCGTTGTTGGTCGCGACGAAGACGTTCTTGCAGATCCCGATCTCGCCCAGCGAGCCCCGGATGTAGCGGTAGTAGGAGTCGATCGATACCGTTACCCGGTGCGCATCGAGCACGCGCCAGCCGGCGTCGACGAGGCGCTGTGTCGGCACCTGCTGGCCGGCCGCCGCCACTTCCACCGGCACGTCGACCAGCGACGGCAGGCGCTCGAACTTCGCGAACTCGATGTCCTTCTGCCCGTAACGGCGTCCGCGAAACTCGATCGGATCGTGCGCCTGCCAGTTCATGACCGTCGTGAATGCGCCGTCGTCGGGCCTTTCGGCGACGTCGAACGATGTCGCCATCACCGGGTTCATGACGTAGCGCCACGCGATGCCGGCCGTCGGCGCGTCGCTCGCCGCTGTCCCGATGTTCAGCCCGTTGGTGTAATAGGCGTCGTAGGTCGGGAGTTCCTGCCCGGCATCGAGCAGTGTCTGCAGCTTGAACTGGGTGTACGACGGCTCGGACTCGACGAGCACGCGCAGACCGCACGCCGATGCCTCGTCGAGCCAGGCACCGTGCGAGCCCATGTCGATGAACAGGTCGGCCGACGCCAGCACCTCGGACAGGGCATCGCGGTCCAGGCCGTGACAGCGGCCCGCCGCGTCGACAAAACAGAACCGGTCGTCGAGCCCCCACGGCGCGAACAGGCGACGCAACGTCGCCACGCCGTAGCTGCAGTCGTCGCCCATCTTACCCTGGCCGGGGTCGAAACAGGCGTTCGGATAGGCCGCCTTCTCGATGAAATAGATATCGTGTCCCAGTGCCTGGAAGCCCAGCAGCCACTGCAGCGTCCACGACAACATGCCACCCAGCGGGTAACGCGCCATATAACCGGCCAGGACGATCCGCGCCACGCTTCACACTCCGGCGTGGGCGAGTTCGTGGATGCCGGCGACGAACCGGGCGCGCACGTCGCGCAGCAGGTCGCGGGCGCGGTCTCGCGTCTGTGACGCCGCCGCCCGGCCCTGTGGCGACAGACAGAACGCCAGCCCCGCCTGCAATTGCTCGTCACTGACCTCGTCAGCGAGGAACGTCAGCGGCCAGTCGATGGCCTGCGCCTGGCGCACGATCTTGGCACCGCCGGCGATAGGATCCAGCACCAGCGGCGGCACGCCGTTCTTGATCGCCATCACCATGCCGTGCAGGCGCGTCGTGATCACGGCATCCATGCGCGTGATCAGTGCTTCGACTTCACCGGCGGAACGCAGACCGACCTGGTTGTCGTCGAGGCGGGTGTCGATCGGGACGACTGCCATCTCGCGGCTGTCGATCAGGCGCTGCGCCGCCTCGTTGGCCTGCTGGTGCCGGCCCCTGGCACCGTACTCGTTCTGCGGATGGACCAGGATCAGACCGACGACGGGCACCGGCGGTTGTTCGGTCAGGAACACCAGATCGGGGCGCACCGCCTCGCTGCTGTCGCGCTCCAGCAGCAGGTCGAACGGATTCCACTCCTGCAGGTTCTGCAGCATCGACAGGTTGACCCCTACCATTGGCAGCCCTGAGAAGCGCGACAGGAAGCCCGATGTCAATGGCGGGCCGTTGCCGAACGGACCGCAGACGAAGATCACGCCGGCATAGTCGCCGGGATCGGCCTGCTGCCACGCGATGCCGTCGGTGAATGGCGCTGCCACGGCGATGTCGTAATCCAGGCCCTCTTCGGTCAGCCAGCGGCAGACCAGGTCGCGCGCGAGCAGATCACCGGCACTGGCGCCCATATTCTCGAAGCTGAACCAGCCCGCTAGCAGGCACTTCATGTGCTGCGCCCTTCGCTGTTGTCGACGTTACCGACGACGGCGTCCGAGCCAGCGCGAACGATCGCCCCTGATTCACGGCCGCTGCGCTCACGCGCGGCACAAAGTGGTGCCGCAGCTTCCCGGCGCGCCTTGTCGAATGAACCTATATGCTCCATATCTCTCTCAATCTATCCGCTATCAGCCACGCCCGGCCTCGGCACCCGAAGCGCTCTTCGCCGTTGTTCCCGGAGGCGCCACAACCCTACTCGACGAACATTGCCTCGTAGCTCGTACCCTTGTACCGGCCCCATAGCTCGTCGAAGTTCTCGATGGCATCTCGCATGTCGTTGCTGGTGACCTTCAGCGCATCACCGCGTACGTCTTCGTGATCGACGTCGAGGAAGTCCATGATCCGGTGCAGCGTGCGCGTCTCGTCGGCCAGCAGGTCCTCATAGGACACGTTGAGTGTCGGCAGGCCGAGTTGCGTAACGAAGGCCGTTTCGGCCTCGGACCGACGCTCGGCGGCCTGCAACCAGGTGTCAAAACGCTCCAGATCGATGTTCAGCCGCTCCGGGCGATCCCCCGGCTCGTAAAGATTCCAGTCGCCGGTCAGCTCGTTCAGACGCATCGCATTGAAGAACGACACCGTCAACTTGATCGTGTTGCGTCGCTGTAGATGGATCACACGCGCCCGATATCTGCCAAGCGCCTCGGCGAATCCCTGCAGATCGAGCACGTCATCCAGTTTGGTCTTGAAGCCAACGGCCGTACATTCGGCCGGCGGGTTGTTGTAGAAGCTGTCCAGCCAATCGAGTTGCTCGGCCGCGCTGTACTTGCGATCTTTGAGTGTGGAGAAATATTCCTTCCAGCAACGGATCCGCGAGTGCTTGGCGAGCGCTTCGACGAGATAGGTACTGCCGCAGCGACCCTGGAACAGCACGACAAAGGGAGTACGCTTTTTGTCTGACTCTGTCATTTCGACCTCTATTTTTCTCTGATCCACATGCGGCCCGATCTGCGGTCAACCCAAAACTTTCCAACTCACGTGCCAAATGCGTCTTCGATGAGGTTGGTCAGAACCACGCGTGAATCGAAATATTCCGATGCCAGTGATCTCGCCGCGTCGGAGTGCCGGGCATAGTCACTTTCCACGGCCTCGATCGCGGCAACGGATTCCTCCATGGTCTGAAACGGCAAGATGCCCTCGCCACACGGAATGACCGCACTGAAACCGGTATCCTGGACGACCACCGGCTTGCCGGCCGCGAGGTAACAGGCCGAGCGGCAACTGAACCAGCCAGAGTGGCCGGTGACATAGCCATTCTTCGCGATGCTCCACTCGGCCTTCGAGGATTCGATGTAGTCGCGGTAACTCTCGACATCCGGACACACGTCGTCGGGATGGACGACGCGCCAACCCTTGTGGCCGAGCAGTTTGCGCGGCGTCCTGCGCGTCTTGCCGGTGTTCACCGCGACTTCGAGCGTCGAATCCGGCACCCTGCCCGGCAGATCGAGGAACCGTTCGAACTCGACGTCCTTCTGTCCGTAGGTCTTGCCGCGATGACTCACGGGCTTGTAACTCGTCCAGTTCATGATCGTCGTGAACGCATCGTTGACGACACCGCGGTTCTTCCATTCCGACAGCACGATCGGCTGCCGGGTCGGCAGCCAGCGGCGTTCGGCATCAGGCATGGTGTCGTTGATGCACTCGCCGAAACTGAAGTGCACGTCGTGTTGATTGACGAGTTTTCGGAATTCCGCCTGTCCCCGCGCAAGCTTGAGCTGCGTGAACACCGGGTCCGAATCGATGTAGACCATCTTCCCCGCGCAACGGTATTCCTGCGGTTTGGCCAGTGTCCCGGACACGTTGATGACCAGGTCCGCGTGCGCGATCAACTCACGCCGTTTACCCTCGGAAAGGCCGAACCATTGCTGTTGCCACGGGAATCTGTACAGCCATTTGTCCGCGAGGCCAATCCTCTGCATGACACTGGCCAGATAGTTCACATTGAACGTGTGATCCTTCGCCAACCCGCCTTCTTTCGGGTTGAACGGCCACTGCCCGGTATCCTCGAGGTAGTAGACGTCGTGACCCAGTTTTGCCAGGCCGCGCACGTACTGCAGATAGTCCCAGGCAACGCCGCCGAGCGGATACTGGGCGATCAAGCCGGTGACGATAATCTGAAGTTTCGAAGCCATTGCGAATTTCCAACCAAGCCTTCGTGATCTCTCAGCGCACGGCCATGTCTAGCCGGCCGCCTCGATCACGTCCGCGACCTGGCGGGTCGCGCTCACCAGGCGGCCGCCGTCGAGTTCCAGCAACATGTCGCAGTCGCGCAGCGTACTGAGACGGTGCGCGATCATCAGCGTCGTGCGGTTCTCCATCAGGCGGTCCATCGCATCGATGATCACGCTTTCGGTCTTGGTGTCCACCGAGCTGGTCGGCTCGTCGAGTATCAGGATCGGCGCATCCTTGAGGAACGCGCGTGCAATGGCGATGCGCTGGCGCTGTCCGCCGGACAGGCGCATGCCGCGCTCGCCGACCTGGGTCTCGTAGCCATCCGGTAGCGTGCGGATGAATTCGTCGGCGTTGGCCGCCTGCGCCGCCGCGACGATCGCGTCGCGGTCGGCCTCCGGCCGGCCATAGGCGATGTTCTCGGCGATCGACGTCGACAGCAGCACCGGCTCCTGCAGGACCATCGCGAACTGGTCGCGCAGTGCCGCCAGGCGGTAGTCGCGGATGTCGACGCCGTCGAGCGCGATGCTGCCGTGCGTCGGGTCGTACAGGCGCAGGATCAGGTTGATCAGCGTGGTCTTGCCGGCGCCGGTGCGGCCAATGATCCCGACCCGCGAACCGGCCGGGATCGCGAACGAGACATCGTCGATCACCCGGTGTTCGCCGTCGTAACTGAAGGCCACGCGTTCGAAGGCGATGTCGCCGCGCGCGCGGGCCAGTTCGCGGCCATCGGGCCGGTCGACGACATCGGGCAGTTCGTCGAGCAGCGCGAACGCGCGCTCGGCGCCGGTCAGGCCGTTCTGCAGCTTCGTGACCTGTTGGCCGATCGCCTGCAGCGGCTGGTACAACTGCGCGAGGTAGGACATCACCAGAAGCAGCTGGCCGAGTGTCAGGACCTCGGCCCGGACGTTGTTGACGCCGAGGTAGAGCACGGTCGCGGTGCCGGCGGCGATGGTCATGCCGACCAGCAGGCCGAACGCGCTGTCGGAGACCACGACCCGCAGGCGCGCCCAGAGACCCTCGTCGGAGCATCGCACGAAGCGGTTGTGTTCGCGTTCCTCCTGGCCGAACACCTTGACCACGCGCAGCGCCGACAACACCTCGTGCACGATCGACAGCGCCGAGGTCTCGAGCTTCTTGACATCGCGCCACTGGCTGCGCAGGCGGCCGCGGAAGTGCTGGGTCAAAAAGATGATCACCGGTGACACAGCCAGCGCGACCAGTGCGAGCTGCCAGTCGATGCTCGCGGTGACCGCGACCATGCCGATCAGTGTCAGGCCCGCGGTGATGAACGGCGTGATGCCGTAGACCACCACCCACTGGATCGCCGGCGCGTCGTATTGCACCCGGTAGATCGCATCCGCGGTGCCCTTGCTGTCATGGTAGGCCAGCGACAGCCGCTGGGCATGGCGCAACAGGCGCGACCGGAAGTTGAGGGCGAGTCGCTCGCCGGTGTAGGTCTGCAGCAGCCACGTCGCCATGTTGCGTAGCTGGGTCAGGAGCGCAATGCCGACGACTAGGCTGGCAACGATCGCCAGCATCGGCCCGGCCGAGCCGACAATGTCCGCCGGCAACGCCCATGCAAGGAAGGCCGGCAACGGCTCGTCACTGATCACCGAATCGACCGCGACCATCAATGGGACTGGGACCAGCAGCGCGAGCGGCGCGGCCAACGTGTTGAGTAAAAAGATCGCGACCAATTGTGGCCACTGCGGCCGCGCCTGCCGCAACAGCCGGGTTAGGATGGCGAGATCAGAATGGCTCCTGACACTCATGGCCGGGCCGGATCCGCCATGCCTTCATTACATAACGCCGTGGCAAGACCGCCGACAGTGATCGCGTACTCTCTCATAGCTCGGACGCCCAGCAAGACGACGCCAGCGGCCAGCGTGAAGCCGGCGAACCAAGCGCCCTCCAGCAGCGCCGGAATCGCAAGGGAAGTTAGTAGGGTGGCCAAGGCAATTGCAGGGCGGGAGAACACCGGTTCAATCTGAAATCGCACCATCTGCTGGCCGCCGCCATGCTCTTCGATCGCCATCAGCGCGCGACCGCTGGCGAGCAAACCGCCACGGAGTTCGAGGTCGCGCGGCGCGAAGCTGTCGCCTGGCTGAGTGGCCACTCTAGATCTGCCAAGATGGGTGCAGATGTCCTGCAGCCAGACCTCCGGGGCGCGCCACTCCTCGCTCCATAGCTCGAACTTCTGACGCCATCCCCAACTCCGCTGTACATCCCCTCGCTCACGCCACGGGGTCAGGCCATGCCGCAGCCGCCCGATCAGCCGTGCCATCGGCTGGATGAGGTGCATGAATGCGGTCAAAGTGCGCAGCGCAAAGCGCTGCGATGGATCCGGCCTCGGTGTTGGGAACTCGGCCTTGGCGGCGCTGATCACGGCCTGGGCGATCGGTGCGACCAGTCCGAGGACAAACAGTGGCGCGAACCACAATAGCGGGGGCCATGAGATACCCAGCAGGGTCAGCACGCCGAGCACGCCCGTGATCAGGTACCACTCGGGCATCAGCGGCAGCGAATTCCACAGGCCGGCTGCCGGCTGATAGATCGACTGGAACAAGGCGCTACCGAAGGGGCCGCTGTAGACACGCGAGCCGCGGAAGTGCAGAGCTTCGGTCAGGCCCTTGCCGTACAGCCGCCCGGACCAGGAGAAATGCCCGGCCGCGTTGTATTTCTCCGGCCACTTTTCCTCGAGGAGGGCTTCGGCCTTGCCGTAGCCTTGCTGCTGCTTCCAGTACATCTTCAGCGAGTTGCGGCGGTGGTGCCAGTCCATCGCCCCGGCATGGAAGCCGAGCCGGCCCCCATTGTGCTGCAACCGCCAGCAGACGTCGACGTCGTCGCCGGCAGCGCGGTAGCGCGCATCGAAGCCGTCGATCGCGGCCAGCGCATCGCGTCGGAAGGCCATGTTGCAGCCGGGTATGTGCTCGGCCTCGGTGTCCGACAGCAGCACGTGCACCGGCCCACCGGGGGAATTGGCCACGCAGTCGGCGATCGGGCCGTCGCCAGGCGGGGCGATGTTCGGGCCGCCGACGCCGACATAGTCGGTGTGCAGGAAACGCCACGCCAGGAAATTTAGCCAGTGCGGGTCGGGATAGGCGTCGTCGTCGATGTAGGCGACGATCTCGCCGGTAGCTTCCTGCCAACCCGTGTTGCGGGCGTTGCTCAGCCCGCGGTTCTCCGTACTGATCAGCCGGACGTCATATTCGGCGGCGATCTTCGGCGTGTCGTCTTTAGAACCGTCGTTTACGACGATGACCTCGAAGTTCGGGTAGGTGAGCGTCTTCAGCCCTTCGAGCGTGTCACGGATAGTCGATGCGCCGTTGTAGCTGCAGCAGACCACGGTGATGCGGGGCCACTCGACACCGCCAGGGAACGGGGTCTGGGCGAAACTCTCCCGGACCGCGTCGAGCGCGGGTTTCGGGGTACGGTCGCGGGTGGTCAGTCCAAAATCCCAGTCCTCGATGTCGTGCCCACCTCGATACCACTCGTCGGTCCAGGCGTAGACGAAGGCCCCGGTACAGCCGCTGGTAAAGGCGCTTTGGATCTGCCATCGCAGGCTGTCCGCCTGTGCTTGTTCCCCATTGCGGCGGCTGTCCAGACCAATCTCCGCCATCAACAGCGGCTTTTCGCCGGCGATGTTCTGAAGTCGGGCGAGATAACCCTCGAGCTTTTCCTGTTCTTCCAGATAGACGTTGAAGCACTGCAGATCGAGAAAGCCGAGCTGCAGATATTCGGTGGTCGGGAAGTTGACGTAGGTGACCAGCGCATCCGGGTCTTCCTCCTTGACTACTTGACAGAGTCGTTTGAGGAAGCGCTCGATCGCGACTCGCCCGTGCCAGCGGACGATGCTCGGCGGGATTTCGTTGCCGATCGAGAAACACAGCAGCGCAGGATGATTGCCACATTGCCGGACACCCGCACGCACCGCATCGACGATACGTGCCTTGATAGCCTCGTCGTCGAGAAAGGTGATGTGTTGCGCCCAGGCGAGGCCAACCATGACCCGCAGGCCGTGACCCTGGGCCTCATCGAGCAGCCAGCGCGGCGCCGGGGTGTAGGTCCGCACGGTATTGATCCCATGCTCGGCCATCATCGCGAAATCCCTCGCGACGACATCGCGGGGCGGGTACTGGTCGCCGTGCTCGTCGGGGCGGAAGGTGCCGTAGGTCGTGCCCTTGACCCAGTATTTGTTTTGCCCGACGAACAGGAACTTGCCGTGCACCGCCGGTCGTGATGAATAGTCCGTCTGCGCGTGCAGCTGGTGGGTCAGGTCATCTGTAGGCGCGACAACGGGATTGAGAGTCGACATGCATTCACTTCTTTAGGTCAGGCCGAAGTCGATTGTGACCCAGGAAGCGCCGCACCAACAGCCTGTTGCTGATGCCAGCGCAGTGCTGTTGCGACGATAGCCTCCAGGTCCGAGTGGCGGGGGATCCAGCCGAGCACCTCTGCTGCGGCACCGGGTTTTGCGACCAGTATCGGAGGGTCGCCCGCGCGGCGGGGCGCCTCGATGGCATTCACCTGTAGGCCGCTGATCCGCTCGACCGCAGAAACGACATCCTTGACTGAGTGGCCGGTACCGGTGCCCAGGTTAAGAAACTGACTGTCACCGCCTTCGAGCAGTCGGCTAATCGCCGAGACGTGGGCCTCGGCCAGGTCGGTCACATGGATGTAATCGCGGACCGCACTGCCGTCGGGTGTATCGTAGTCGGTGCCGAAGATCTTCACATTGTCACGCTGGCCAAGGGCCGCCTGGATGACTAGCGGGATAAGGTGGGTCTCGGGATCGTGATCTTCACCGATCTCACCATCGGGATCGGCACCCGCGGCATTGAAGTATCGCAGCGCGTAGGCGCGGATTCCGTGCGCTTCACCGTACCAGCGCAGTGCGCGCTCGATGAACAGCTTCGACTCGCCGTAGGGGTTTATTGGCTGCTGCGGATGGCCCTCACCGATCGGCACCTCGCCCGGCACGCCGTAGGTCGCACAGGTCGACGAAAAGACGATGCTGCCCACTTCGGCCTCGATCATCGCATCCAGCAGGTTGATGGTGTTGGTGACATTGTTGCGAAAATACTTGCCGGGATCGGTCATCGATTCGCCGACATACGCGTACGCGGCGAAGTGCATGACGGCGGCGACCTCGTGATCACGCAACGTTTGTAAAAGCAGTGCCTTGTCAGCGAGGTCACCTTTGACGAAGGGCCCCCACTTCACGGCCCATTCGTGACCGTAGACCAGGTTATCTAGGGTGACCGGGATAAAACCGGCCGCTGCCAGGGCCTTGCATGCATGGCTACCGATGTAACCGGCGCCGCCGGTTACCAGGACCTTCGTACTCATAGGCGTTTACCTACTAGCCGCGGCCGGCCTGGTCCAATTGGCGACGCAGCCTCGTGACATTCGACCGCTTCTGCACCTCCTGCAGTAGACCTTCAAAGTAGTCGACCGTGCCCACGAGTCCGTCTCTCAGCGAGACGCGCGGCTCCCACTTCAGCAGGTGGTTCGCCTTGGAGATATCGGGCTGACGCTGTCGCGGGTCATCGGATGGGAGCGGTTTTTCGACGATGGGCGAGTTCGAGTTGGTGATCGCCAGGACTTCCTGCGCCAGTTCTTTGATCGTGAATTCCCCCGGGTTGCCGAGATTGATCGGTCCGGTTTCGTCGGACGGCGTTGCCATCATGCGGATGAAACCGTCGATCAAATCGTCGACATAGCAGAACGAACGCGTCTGTGAGCCGTCGCCATAGACCGTGAGCGGTTCGCCTTTCAGAGCCTGGACGATGAAATTTGATACGACCCTGCCGTCGTCCGGATGCATGCGAGGGCCGTAGGTGTTGAAGATGCGCACGACCTTGACATCCAAGCCGTGGCGTCGATGGTAGTCAAAACACAGCGTCTCGGCGCATCGTTTGCCTTCGTCGTAACAGGAGCGGATCCCGGTGGGATTGACGTGCCCCCAGTAACTTTCCGGTTGCGGGTGGACCTGTGGATCGCCATACACCTCACTGGTGGAGGCATGCATGACCTTGGCGCCAACGCGTTTGGCCAAGCCGAGTATGTTGATCGTGCCCATCACGCTGGTTTTTGTCGTGTGCACTGGGTCGTACTGGTAGTGGATCGGTGAGGCCGGGCAAGCGAGGTTGTAGATCTCGTCGACCTGCAGATAGAGCGGGTTGGTGACGTCGTGCTCCAGCACCGTAAACAGCGGGTTGCTAAGCAGATGCGCAATATTGCTCTTGCTGCCGGTGTAAAAGTTGTCGAGACAGATCACCTCGTCGCCTTCGTTCAACAGTCGCTCGCAAAGATGCGAACCCAAGAATCCAGCGCCGCCTGTTATCAGTACGCGCTTACTGCCGATCCGTTGCATGTCGTTGGTTCTCCGAGTTGTTCGTAACATGCCAAGCGTCCGCTTGGTTTCGAGGGCTACTGTAGGGTCTAGCCATGAATCAGCTAGCGTTAATCGACCGAACCTCTGCTACAGGCGTCGACCGGACCGTCTGCTCGGTGCTGCGACCGATCCCGCTGTACTCGAAGCCAAACTCGTGCATCAGCTTGGGGTCGTAGAGATTTCGACCATCGACGATTACCGGCTGCTTCATGATCTTCAGCATCAGGTGGAAGTCCGGGCTGCGGAACGGGTTCCATTCGGTGACCAATGCAAGGGCATCGACGCCTTCCAGGACATCATACTGATGGGCAGCGAGGACGATTTTTTCTTCTTCGAACCAATGCGTGGGGAAGGCTCGCTTCGCCTCGTCCATCGCGATCGGGTCGTAGGCGCGGACCTTGGCGCC
>JASFVZ010000126.1:0-6357 GCA_050049565.1 Chromatiaceae bacterium
GCCCGCTGAGGCACCGGCTACCCAGTAACCGGTTCGTCCGAGACACAAACCCGTCCGAAAGCTGGACGGGTTTTTTTTGCATACTTACTCAAGTTGTTGATCAAGATCAAAAACAGTACGACAATAACCAGAGTTCCGGCGTAGTTGTTCTCGACCCATCGGACTTGAAGGTGTCAACCTACATGGACAAGAACGTAATCTCGCTCGACAAGATCAAAGTCGCATGCCGCGATTGCACCCTCTCGACCCTGTGCCTGCCGATGGGCCTGCGCGCCGAGGACGTCGACCGCCTCGACGCCATCGTCAAACGCAATCGACCGCTGCAACGCGGCGACCATCTGTTCCGGTCCGGCGAGACTTTCCGCAGCCTTTACGTCGTCAAGACCGGCGCCGTGAAGACCTTTACCCAGACCAACGACGGCGACGAACAGGTCGTCGGCTTTCATCTTCCAGGCGAGGTTCTCGGACTTGACGCCATTCAGGACGGCCAGCACGGCTGCAGTGCGCGGGCCCTGGAAACGACCGCGATCTGCGAGCTGCCATTCGAGCGACTTGAAGAGCTTTCGTCCAACGTTCCGAGCCTGCAACACCAGATGTTTCGCTTGCTGAGCAAGGAGATAGGCCAGGAGGCCGAGATGATGGCACTGCTCGGCAGAAGCACGGCCGAAGAGCGCGTGGCGTCGTTTTTGCTAAGCCTGTCGGAACGCTTCCGGCGGCGCGGCTTCTCGGCGACCGACTTCTTCCTCAGCATGTCCCGGCAGGAGATCGGCAGCTACCTCGGCCTCGCACTCGAGACGGTCAGCCGGTTGTTCACCCGCTTCCAGGACGAGCAGATCCTGAAGGTCGAACGCAAGCATGTGCAGATCCTCGATATCGAGCGTCTGCGCACCATGATTACCCACCAGTCACCGTGCGAACAGCACCAGGCCAATCCCTCCAAATTGACATAGCTCAACTGGGAAGCGACAAAAAGCGTTGCGTCGTATTAGCACTCCCTCAATTTGACCCAGATCAAAGCACGACGCCGTCACTAATTTAGTCTCCGCCTCAGGTTCGGTTCACTGGATCCCGTGGACCCACCGCTTTCCTGATTTTGACTTTCGGAGACGCGTAATGGAGTCACAGACCACCTATAACTACAAGGTCGTGCGTCAGTTCTCGATAATGACTGTCGTCTGGGGCATCGTTGGGATGCTCGTCGGTGTCATCGTCGCTGCACAACTGGCTTTCCCGGACTTTGTCCTCTGGGACGGCATTTCCTGGTTGAGTTACGGCCGCCTCCGGCCGCTACACACCAACGCCGTGATCTTCGCCTTTGGCGGCTCGGCGCTGTTCGCGACCTCCTACTACGTCGTCCAACGCACCAACCAGGCGCGCCTGTTCGCCGGCCCGCTCGCCGCCTTCACCTTCTGGGGCTGGCAGGTCGTCATCGTACTGGCCGCGATCACCCTGCCGCTCGGCATCACCAGCGGTAAGGAATACGCCGAACTCGAATGGCCGATCGATCTGCTGATCACCGCGGTCTGGGTCGCCTATGCGATCGTCTTCTTCGGCACCATCATCAAGCGCAAGGTCTCGCACATCTATGTCGCGAACTGGTTCTTCGGTGCCTACATCCTCACCATCGCGGTGCTGCACATCGTCAACAGCGCCTTCGTCCCGGCCACGCTGACCAAGGGCTACAGCTTTTATCCGGGCGCCATCGACGCAATGGTCCAGTGGTGGTACGGCCACAACGCGGTCGGCTTCTTCCTGACCACCGCGTTCCTCGGCATGATGTACTACTTCATACCCAAGCAGGCCGAGCGCCCGGTCTATTCGTATCGCCTGTCGGTCGTGCACTTCTGGGCGCTGATCTCGACCTACATGTGGGCCGGACCGCACCACCTGCACTACACCGCCCTGCCCGACTGGGTCCAGTCGCTCGGCATGATCTTCTCGCTGATCCTGCTCGCACCGTCGTGGGGCGGCATGATCAACGGCATCATGACCCTGTCCGGCGCCTGGCATAAGCTGCGCACCGACCCGATCCTTAAGTTCCTGATCGTCTCCCTGTCGTTCTACGGCATGTCGACCTTCGAAGGGCCGATGATGTCGATCAAGACCGTCAACGCGCTGTCGCACTACACCGACTGGACCGTCGGCCATGTGCACTCGGGCGCGCTCGGCTGGGTCGCGATGGTCTCGATCGGATCGCTGTACTACCTGATCCCGCGAATGTTCGGCAAGGTACAGATGGCCAGTATGCGGCTCGTGGAAATCCACTTCTGGACCGCGACGATCGGCGTCGTGCTGTACATCGCCTCGATGTGGATCGCCGGCGTCATGCAGGGCCTGATGTGGCGCGCTGTGAACGCGGACGGCACCCTGACCTACTCCTTCATCGAGTCGGTCGAACGCTCGTATCCGTTCTACTACGTCCGTCTGCTCGGCGGGGCCCTGTTCCTGCTCGGCATGTTCTTCATGGCGTACAACACCTGGAAAACCGCGGCGAGTGGACGTGCGGCAGATGCCGACACCGCCATCCCTGCGGCAGCCCACTGATCCGGAGGAGCAACAGCAATGTCACATGAAGTCGTCGAAAAGAACATCGGCCTGCTGGCGATACTGGTCATCCTCGTGATCAGCGTCGGTGGCCTGGTCGAGATCGTTCCTCTGTTCTTCCAGACCGAGACCACGACACCGGCCCCCGGCGTCAAGAAGTACAGCGCCCTGCACCTTGAGGGCCGCGATGTCTACGTTCGCGAAGGCTGTTACAACTGTCACTCGCAGATGATCCGTCCCTTCCGGGCCGAGACCGAGCGCTACGGCCACTATTCACTGGCCGGTGAGTCGGTCTACGACCACCCGTTCCAGTGGGGCTCGAAGCGCACCGGTCCGGACCTGGCCCGGGTCGGTGGTCGTTACAGTGATGAATGGCATCTCGTACACCTGTACAACCCGCGCGACGTGGTGCCCGAGTCGAACATGCCGGCCTACCCCTGGCTGTCTGAGGCCGTCCTGACCGGTGACGACACCGCGGCCAAGATGCGGGCGCTGAACATCGCCGTTGCAGCGACCTGCCCGACCTGCGATCTGTATACCGAGGAGGAGATGGCCAACGCCAAGGATGCCTTGATGGTCACCGATCTCACCGTCGAGGGCGGCAAGCGCATGGCCACGGAAGCCGAGGCGCTGGTCGCCTACATGCAGGGCCTGGGTCTGGCCTCCAAGCAGTGGTGATCGAGCATGGATCTGAATGACATCCGTGCCTGGCACACCGTGATCCTGCTGGTCCTGTTTGTCGGGATCGTTATCTGGGCCTACAGCAAGGGTCGAAAGAAGTCGTTCGACGAGGCCGCAAACCTGCCGTTTGCCGATGAGGATCGGCATGAGGCGACCATAAAGAAGGAGAACAAGTCATGAGCGAGTTCTGGAGCCTTTGGATCATCGTTCTCACCGTAGCGAACATCCTCGGCTGCCTGTGGCTGATTCGCTGGACCATGAAAAAGCGGGCCGGCGAGGCCGCCCAGGGCGATGTCACCGGCCATACCTGGGACAGCGACCTCCAGGAGTACAACAACCCGTTGCCGCGCTGGTGGCTCTGGCTGTTCTACATCACGCTGGTGTTCGCGGCGGGCTACCTGGCGCTGTACCCGGGGCTCGGCAAGTTCGCCGGTGTCCTCGGCTGGTCGTCACATGGCAGCCAGTACGATAACGAAATGGCCAAGGCCTCGGAAAAATACGACCCGATCTATAAACAATACGCCGCGGTTGCGGTCGCCGACCTCGCCAGCAAACCGGAATACGCCGAGGCGCGTGATATGGGCAAGCGGCTGTTCCTGACCTACTGCATGCAGTGTCATGGATCGGATGCCGGCGGTGTTCGTGGCTTCCCCAACCTGCGCGACGGCGACTGGCTGTGGGGCGGGACCGAGGAACAGATCCGCACCTCGATCGCGGCTGGCCGCAAGGGCGTGATGCCGGCCCACGGCCACCTGGACGAGGCCACGGTCGACAACCTGGCCAATTATGTCGTGACCCTGTCCGGCCGCCAGGCGGATACCACCAAGGCGGAGGCCGGCAAACAGGCCTTCCTGACCTCGGGCTGCGTCGCCTGCCATGGTATGGACGGCAAGGGCAACCAGATCCTGGGTGCACCGAACCTGACCGACAAGACCTGGCTTTATGGCGCGAGCCTGGGCTCGATCAAGCAGTCGATCGTCGGTGGCCGCAACGGCGTGATGCCGGCGCACCAGGATCTGCTGGGCGATGACAAGGTCCATCTGCTGACCGCCTACGTCTACAGCCTGTCGCTGCAATAGGCGATCGTCCTCGGGCCCCGGCCGGGCGGAACGTCGGAGATAATGCGGATTATCAACGACTTCCAGCCCCGGCCGGGGCCATTATTTTAACTGTCCTTGACCCTGGCGAGACCGCGCTATTCAATCGCGGCGAGCTCAACGGCGGCCCGCAGAACGCTCGCCCCGTCGCCCGGGCAGTCGACTTCTCAGGTAAGGAACACAGCGCATGTCAACCCGACCAGCGACTCATGCCGACAAAAATGACCTGCCGGCCGTGCAACAGATCGTGTCCGTGATGTGGCCGTCCTTCATCACGGCAAGCGCGGCCACGATCCTCTTTTTTTCCTTGTTCGACCCGACCGACCTCGGGCGGCTCGCCGGCTTCCCGGAGTTGACGCGGACCGGCGGCTACACCATCGGCTTCTTTGCCTTCTGGCTGCTGACCTCGATCAGCTGCGCGATGACCTGCTACTTCCGTCGCCCGATGCATCACCACACCACGCCTGATTCCTGAGCCTGGGACCGTTTCAAAGATGTCACAACCTGTCGTAGATCCGAATAAAGCAACGATCGAAGAAGAGCTCTACAAGAAGCGCGAGAAGATCTATGTCCGCGAGGTGCACGGCCTGTTTGCCGGGCTGCGCATCGCGGCGATGCTGGTGCTGCTGGGCCTCTACTACGGACTGCCCTGGCTCAAGTGGGACGGCCAGCAGTCAGTGCTGTTCGATCTGCCGGCACGGCAGTTTCATATCTTCGGCCTGACACTCTGGCCGCAGGATTTTTTCCTGCTGTCGATGATCCTGATCATCGCGGCGATCTCGCTGTTCATGTTCACCGCGCTGGCCGGTCGCCTATGGTGCGGCTATGCCTGCCCACAGACCGTGTGGACCGAGATCTACATGTGGTTCGAACAGAGGATCGAGGGCGGGTCGCGCAAGCAGAAAAAACGCGACCAGGGGCCGCGCGATGCCTCTTACTTCACCGTCAAGACGACTAAGCACGCGGTCTGGATCGCCTTCTCACTGTGGACCGGTTTCACCTTCGTCGGCTACTTCACGCCGATCCGCGAACTTTGGGATGCGGTCCTGGTATGGGATCTGGGTCCGTGGGAGACCTTCTGGATCTTCTTCTACAGCTTCGCAACCTATGGCAACGCCGGTTTCATGCGTGAGCAGGTCTGCATCTACATGTGCCCCTACGCCCGTTTCCAGAGCGTAATGTTCGATCACGACACCCTGATCATCTCGTACGACGAGGCACGCGGTGAGCCCAAGGGTTCACGCAAGCGCGGCACACCCTCCGCCGACGTCGGGCTTGGCGACTGTATTGATTGCGGGCTCTGTGTGCAGGTCTGCCCGGTCGGCATCGACATTCGCGACGGCCTGCAATACCAGTGCATCGGCTGCGCGGCCTGCGTGGACGTCTGCGATGACGTCATGGACAAGATGGGCTATCCACGCGGCCTGGTGAAGTACACCACCGAAAACGCCCTCGCCGGCAAAGCGACCAAGATCGTGCGCCCGCGCATCCTGATCTACGCCACGATTTTGTCCATCGTTGCGGCCGGCGTGTTGTATACGATCCTCACCCGCATCCCGCTGGAAGTGGATATCATCCGCGATCGAAACGTCCTCTACACCGAGACGACGGACGGCCTGATTCAGAACGTCTATAACCTGAAGATCATCAACATGGACCAGCAGCCGCAGCGCTATCGCCTCTCGGTCTCCGGTCTTGAAGGGATCCAGGTGATCGGACAGACCGACGACATCACGATCGAAAGTGGCGCCGTGATGGACCTGCCGTTGCGGGTCGAGGTCGACCCGGTGGAACTGCCCTCGTCCAGCAACGAGATCCTGTTCCATATCGAGTCGCTGATCACGCCGGAAATACAGGTCGAAGAACATGCCCGGTTCCTTGGGCCGGCGATACGGTAATCAATATGCGACCACCACGCGAAGACACCGAACCCTGGTACAAGCAGTTCTGGCCCTGGTTTCTCATCAGCCTGCCGTTGAGCGTCGTGATCGCGTCGATCATCACGATCAATATCGCGGTACAGACCAATGACGGA